>JBJMWV010000331.1:0-9347 GCA_045809985.1 Chthoniobacterales bacterium
CACGACGACGCTCTGCACGCAGATGAAGGTCGATCTCGGATCGCCTTTCGTATTCCACTCCGCGTTCGGGTACGGCTGCGGCTGACCGTTGACGATCTCCGCGACGGACATCGGATGTTCGTCGCCCCAATCGGGAAAATTCACGAAGACGCGCCCGCTCTTCGAAACCGTGACGCCAGTCACCTGCGTGGTCGGAAAGTTCGCGACCTCCTGAAGTTCCGCTGCCGCCGAAACTGCGACGGTCGCAAGAAAAAGCAGACTAACGAGTCGTGCGTTCATGCTACCGAATCGCTCCGTCAGTGCGCTTTGGATTCGCGCTTCCATCGATCTCGCGCACGGGCACCACGTTGATGTCGAACAAACGCCAATCGACCTCGGTCGCGATGCGCGTCGCTTCCTCGACTCGCGCGATGAGGTTCGCGTCGTCGCGCGGAACGACAAAGATCTCACCGGTCAGCACATCACTGTCTTCGCGCAGCCGCACGCGGACATCGCGCACCCAATCGAGCCGCTTCACTGCGTCCTCCACTTTATCGAGCACCGGATCCTTCTCCTTTTCGTCTACGCTTGTCGGACGTTTGTTCATCAACTGCGCGACGCTGTTTTGCAGGTTGTGCACGCCGTCTTTCAGGATCTCGACCGAGATGACTCCGGCCGCGACCGCATCGCTCCACCACCATCCCATGCCGATGCCGAGAATCCCGAACACCCCCGCGATTCCAGTCAGCCAATCGCCTTTGTTCAGCTCCGCGTCGGTGTAAAGCGTCTTCTCGTGCAACTCCTGCGCGAGCGGCAACTTCATTCGCCCGAGCACGAGCGGCGGAATCACGCTGTAGATCAAGGCTGCGATCATGAACCAGCCGAGCCAGATGATTCTTCCGAACAGTGCGACCGTCCCGATCGTCGCATGCTCTGCGCTGACGAGCGTGAACACGGAATCGAGCAGGATGTAACAACCGAACGCGAGCAGCGCGACGGCCGAGACTTGATAGGCAATCAAGGCCGCGCGGCGATAGCCGTAAGGATATTCGTCCGTCGGATCTTTGCCGCGATACTTCGCGCCGATGAGGAACGCGATCGGCGGGATCACACTGATCACGTCTTCGATCCAAACCGCCTTCATCGCTTCGGATGAACCCATCGTTAGGCCGATGACCCCGATGATCGTGCAGAGAAAAAAGATCGACCACCAGGCGAGCCGTTTTGCGCGTTGGAAACTACGCTCCTTGTCCGGCGGAAGTTGGAAGGCGCGGCCGTGAACTGTCATGGCCGATCCTTGTCGACGCGCTGCTTTACCGCCGCGCTCTGTGCATGGAGAAATTCGTCGAGCCGTTTGATCCAGGCATTTTCACCGGGCGGCGTAGCCATAACCTGCTTCTCGAAATAAGGTCTCGTTAGGCCAACATCAGACTTCCACGGTGTCTTCTCCGTCATGCCGCCGATCAGGAGATCAAGCTGGTAATGCTCGAGCGCTTCCATCTGCGGTTGCTCGCCGCCCCATTGCCACTGCGGCTTCGCGCCAATCGCCGCAGCAAACTGCCTAACGAGTTCTGGCTCCACGCCGGCCGGCTCACCGGAACTCCGCACGACCCACGGCGGATTCTCCACCAGTCCGACGCGCAGCGCGCCACCGTTGACACGCTGCAACGTCTTCTTCGGATCGCGCGGAAACCCGCTGTTGTCGCTGCAGCCATCCACGCCTGCAGCAACCAACAGCAGGAAACTGAGCGCGCGGAGCTGGAAGCGTCCGAACTCCATCGCGCGTGGTATTCCGGTCTACGCTGCGGCGCTGCGCTGCGTCGTGTTGAAAAGGTAATCGCGAGTGATGCCTTCGACATTCATGTCGAGCCAATCCGCCATCGCGAGATCTTCTTTCAGGTTCTGCTCGAGGAGCGGAACGATCGTTTCTTCGCCGGCCGCGCGCGCACCGGCGATGAGAGATTTGTAACACGCCACCTCGAAATACTCCGCGCCGTAGGCGGCCAGAAAATCCTTCACGCGCTCGTCCCGCGCGAATGCGCTCATCAATCCTTTGCCCAGCTCCATGATCTGCCCGGTCGCGCTCTTCAGCGTCGATGGAGTGCTGCCGAGCAGCTCCAGACAACGGACCAGCCGTTCCGCGTGTTCTGTCGTCTCATCGAGATGAATTCGCGCACGCTCACGTACGGCGCGATGCGCGTCGTTGTTCTCCGCTTGTTTGCGCAACATCACTTCGAGGCCGCGCTCCATCGAGTAGGCGTCGTTCAGCCAATCGATGACTTCGTCACGTCTTGTCGTTCCCATGTTTTCCCTCATTTACTTTGCAAAAGGGAACGCACGGCCGGCGCGTGACGGATGCAGTAAATTGCCGATTCAGTCCGCGCCTACTGCTTCGAAATCCTTAGGACGTCTGCGCGGGGTGCGACCGGTAATTTTCGCAACATTATCGCGAACGCGTGCGAGCGCCTGCGCGATTGTGGATTCGAAGAGACGCCGTCCGTAATCGTCGCCGATCGGTTCGAACCGGCCCATCGTTGCGCCGTACGCGAACGGCTGCGCGCCTAACGAATCCGGCACGAACCGCTCGCCACCATCGAGGTGGCAGTAACGCCGCACCCATTCCGGATGATCGCTGAGGAAAGCGGAGCGAAGCGACCGATCGACAAAACTTCGGGCCGGCGAACCCAGCCAAAGATCGTGGACAAAGACAGCCGCGGGCTTGCCGCTCCGCAATAATTGCAACGCGAGCTTCACGGCGCGGAAGTCTTTCGGGCCATCTATCAACACGACGTCGTCGCGCGCGACGAGCTGCGGCAGAAGCACGCGTGAGTCCCCGAAGCGGCACTCGACATTCGCGCAATCCTTCAATCGCTCGGCGGCGATCGCCACGTCCGGTGAAGCCGCATCGGATTCAATGCTGATGATCGTTCTCGACGGAAAGAGCTTCGCCAGCACGAGCGTGCTTTGCGCACGTGCCCGGCCTGACTCGATGATGCGTGAGAACTTCCGATCGACGACCGAGGCGTAGAGGAAGAACATTTCGCTCCGGCGAATGCCTTTGTGCTCATGGGAGACGCTCGCGGTGAGCCGCAGAAAATCCTCGAGGTGCTTCTCGCCCGCGTCGAGTAACCGCTGCAGCGCGTCCGCGTTCGCGCGCGGCGCCTTCATCTGCCTCGCACCCTCATTCTTCGATCGCGCCTTTGATCTCGCGCAGGTGCTGACGAAACGTCACCGCCGGATCGCGCGAACGCTTCGCGAGGAACTCCGCAAACTGCAACTGTTCGCGCAGTGTCTTGCCCTCGCCGATGAGAGTCGCTTGTCGTCGTTCCGTGGCTGCGATGCCTTGCGCAATCTTGACGAGTTCCGCCACGTGCGCGTGCGGCACGAACAAGCAGCCATCGTTATCCGCGAAGACAACATCATCGCGCGTGACTTCGAAATCGCCGAAGCGCGCGACCTTCAGCGCATCACTCGTGCGCGCATCCAATCGTTGCGGCCCGGAAGCAAACGCGCCGTAGCTGAAGACCGGAAACCCGATCCGCTCCAGCTCGGCGGTATCACGATGCGTTCCCCAGACGACCATTCCTCCCAGCTTCGCCGCTCGCGCTTCGAGCACGGTCAGATCACCGATGCATCCTTCATCCTCGCGCCGGCTGTTATCGATCACGAGCACATCGCCGGGTTCGGCTCTTTCCATCGCTTCGAGGAAGACATCGACACTGCCGAAGTGCTGCACCGGCAAAACTCGACCGCTCAGCCGCATCCCCGCGACGACCGCCTTGATCCCGCAAGGCGCGAAACGCACCGACACCTTCGAGCGCAGTCCAGCATCCGCGATAAGCGGCGTCGATAAATCGGCGAACGAACTGGCAAGCTGCGCGTTGTCCATGCGCGAACTTAGCGCCGCGCTACCGGACTCCGCAAAGGTGCCGGTCGTTTACAGCTTGGTGAAGATCGAGGCGTCGATCGGCGGGTTCAGCTTGATCTCTTTCAAGCGCGTCGACTCAAGCACCTTCCCGGTCTTGAGATCGACATCTTCGCTCGCGAAGGCGAACCACACGCCATCAACCTGGCGCCAGTCTGATTTACGCGATTCGATTGTTGTCTTCGTCGGATCGACATCCGGGTGCAATGCGCGCACATCGCGTCGTCGCGTGATCCGCCACGTCGCGGGATCGATGAGGAACCGCGTTTCGTCACGATCTGCGAAAGTCATGCGCAGGACATAGAACTCCACGCCATCGATCTTCTCGCGTCCGGTTAGCTCGAGTTGGTGACCGCGCGTCTGCACTTCATGCAGCCCAAAAAGATTTCCCGGCAGCTCAATTCCATGCCGCAGCGCTGCAGTGGGCGTCGCGCCTTCTTCCTTCTCTTCCTTGCCATTCCAGTCCCAACCCTTCTCGCCATCGAAGCGCTCCATATACACACGCTTTCCGTCAGCCATGATGTCGATCCGCATTCGGCCTGGTCGCGCCGCGTAATACACACCATCCACTTCGAAACCGGGATCCTTGATGTGCAGCGCAACTTCCACCGCCTGCACCGCTTCAATCGCCGCGCGGCCGCCCATCGCTTCAGTGTTACGAGCGACGATCTCCTCAAGCGTAAGGTCCGCGCGAGCCGCGGCCGTCAGGCTGAGAACGCAGGACGCAAGAAAAATGAGTCGTCGCAGCACGCGATATAGACGCCGCGGCTGCTGCGGATTGTCTAACTCAACGCCGCGTCCAGTCGCTTCACTGCACCTTTCGGAGCGATCGCGCGGTAGCTCTCCGTAATCGCATCGCGGAGTAACTGCATTGGCAGCTCTTCGCCACGCGCAAAGGTAAATGTAACCCAGCCATGTTTGCCCAAGCCGTATTCGGTTGGCTTCGCAAACGCATGCGCGAGCGCTGCTTTCTTCGACTGCGGCAACTTCGCGCTCATCGACGTCGCTCCACCTTCTCCGGAGATGAACACGAACGCCTTCTTTCCGATCTTCACCGCGAGGTGTCCCCACGGGAAATCCTCGTGCGCATCCGGAAAGCCGAGCGCAAACGTCCGGAGCGTAGCGCCGGCTTTCGTTAGCTTCGGATGCGGTTCAGACGTCTTCATCTGGAGCTATGCGGAAACACCGATGCCCATCAGGATGCCTTTCTCCTGAACGGAAGGATTGATGGTAAGGAAAAGGACACGCCCAGTCGCTGGCGCGACAACGGTTTCAAGTTGCTCGCCGAAGAAGTCACCGATCGTGCCGACTTCCTGTCCCTTCTCGACCAGATCACCGGCTGCAATCCGCGAATAGAACATGCCCGCGTGGCCCGCATACAGCCAATCGAACGAAGTAAGAACGGTCGGCTCGCGCGCAGGCGAAAGAAATTGATTGGTCATGTGCAGGTGCGCCATCACGCGATGCACTCCATCCACGAGTGTCTGCACCGCGTCATCCTGGAGCTGACCTACTCCACCCGCCTCAGCCAAGACCGAAGGCACGCCGCGTTCCACGCCAGCGACATAGCTGGATGAACCCTTCGCAGGTTGAACCGGCTTGTTGACCGCGAGCACGTAGGGCAACCCGAACGCGAGGGCGAGTTCCCTCGAGCGGAGATCGACTTCATCATTGCCGCCGCGACAAATGCTGAAAGGCACCAGTGCCTCCGGAATATCGCCGCCGTGCAGATCGAGCCACGCGTCCGCATGCGCGACGAATTCATTCACCAGCGCATGCGTCATCTGCTCGCTGTAACTACCGTTCGGATCACCGGGAAAGACGCGGTTCGGGTTCACGTTGTCGACCGGACAAACGAACGGTGTCCGCGTCCGGAATGCCGGCAAATTCAATACCGGCAGCAGAATCACCGTGCCCGCCATTGCCGCCGGATCGAGCGTCTTGCCGAGCCGGATCACCGCCTCAATTGCCGGATACTCGCCACCATGCACACCGGCATTGATGAACAATGTCGGACCTTGCTTCGCACCCGTGACGGTGATCACCGGTCGCGGCTCATCATTCAGTAAACTGCCGGGTAAAGTGACGAGGTGTCGTTCCGTTTTTCCGACGGACACTTTGCCGAGAATTGGAAGGCCGCGGGGATACATCAGCAATATCTACTCCCTGATCGCGGCTGCGCACGTCGCGGAATCGGATTGCCCCGCGCTCACCGCTCTCGCTAGCCTAAGGCGTCAGCTTGGAGGAAATCATATGAGCGAAACCTACGTCCCCACGATCAGCTCCGGCACCGCCGGTCCGCTTGGCGTTCTGCATCTGCCGCGACTCTGGCTCAAAGTCTCACTCGAATCTGCCGGCAAACTGGCGCCCGGCTACCCGGGGATCGGCCGCGGCTTCGATGCGATGACCTGCGCCGCCCTCGGCCTCGATGAGCAGAAGGTTAAGGATTACATTAAGCAGAAGAAGCCGACCTACACGCAGTTCGAAGAGTGGGTGAAGCAGAATGGGAAGATCGACCGCGCTGCAATCGAGAAGCACAATGCGGCGGTGCGCGGTTACATTCACGACGACGAGACGCGCCAGCGTATCCTAAGCGCCGCGAATCTCTCCGACGACACCTGCGCCTATCGCGACGCAGTTAGCCTGAACAACCTGGACGACTGGCAGGAGTTTCACCAAGCCGTCTTGGCCTAACGAGAGAGAGACGTCATGGCCCACACACATACGGGAAGCTGTTACTGCGGCGCAGTTGTCATGGAAATGAACGGCGAACCGCTCGATATGGGATACTGCCATTGCGCGAACTGTCGTCGTTACTCCGGCGCGCCGGTCAATGCCTTCCTTTTGTGGAAAGAGCAGGACGTAAAAATCACAAAAGGCGAGGAGCTTCTAAGTCAGTTCCAAAGCAGCGAAATCAGCGACCGGCGTTTCTGCACAAAATGCGGAGCGCACGTCAGGATTGATCATCCGAAGCTTGGACTGATCGACGTTCGAGCGGCAGCGCCGCAGACTGTTACCTTCAAACCAACTGTCCACCTTAACTATGAAGAGACCGTGCTTCACATAAAAGACGGCCTCCCGAAGCTAAGAGACTTTCCCAAAGAGATCGGCGGCTCCGGCGAGACAATGCCGGAGAAAATGAGTTCAACAAGGTAGTGGTCTTCCAGCGACGAAGCGCGCTTTCAGCGTCCGCTTGATCTGGCGAATCGATGAAGTGCTTGGAATCGCGGCGCTCGTGACTAGCATTACCGAAGGTGGGAGAAGAGCAACAACGCCGCGCACTTCGCAGATACGAGACGATCATTGCAACTCTGGTAGGCGTATCCGCACTCTTTGTCTCCGGTTACACGGCCTATGTCCAGCGCCAGCAGCTCCGCGCCGCCGTCTGGCCCATTCTAGAGTTTAACAGCAGCAATGAACCACACGTCCGGCTGTCACTCGACAACAAAGGCGTAGGTCCGGCTATTGTTCGCCATGTCAAAGTAACAGTCGACGCCCAGCCGGTGCGAAACTGGCACGACGCCCTACAGAAGCTGCTCGGACCCGGAAGGCACAGCTTCTCCGAAAGCACCATGACGGGGCACGTTCTCTCCGCGGGCGAATCGATGAACATCCTTGTTCCGCACAGCGACGAGGGCAAACCGCTTACCTCTGAGAAGTCGGACCCGCTCTATGCGGCGGCAGATGAGGCGCGCAAACGCGTCGGAATAGAGATCTGTTATTGCTCGACACTTGGCGAATGTTGGACCGTGCGCAGCGACGGTAGCAGCAGCTCGACGGTTTCGACCCGCACCTGTCCAGGTCCATCAGCGACAACGTTCGAGCAATAGCTCCGGCTAGACTTAAGCTAATCCCTCGCGTAACTGCAGCGCATTGCGCGTGGCCGCACCCAGCGTGGTATTATCGAAGATCACCCAAACATCGCGGTTAGCAGTCGCGTCGTTGGTTGCACGCTCTGCGAGCGCAGCGATGAAGTCGTCGGCATAAGCCGAGTAGTATATCTTTGGCGAACCATGCAATCGGTAGTAACTGAACCCGCGCCAACCAGCTGGAACCCATGCCGCTGGGACCCGCGCCGGATCAGCCGCTACCCGCGCGATTTCGTGGGCCTGCAGCAAGCGATCCGCTGATTCAGCAAACCAGCTTTCATGACGCGGTTCGCACGCGATCGGCAGCACGGTGCGACCACGTAAGTCTGCAAAGAAGTCATCCGCTAGAGCAGAGTCGAACACGAGCTTCGGCGGAAGTTGGAGGAGAAACGCACCCAGGCGGTTCTCGAGCACAGAGACTTGGTCGAGGAAGGCAGTGATCAACGCTTCAACGTCCTTCAGAGCGCGCGTATGCGTGATGAACTTTGGCATCTTGACCGAAAAGCGAAAACTCTCCGGCACAGACTCACGCCATCGAGTCCACGTCGCTGCACGATGTGAGCGGTGGAAGGAAGAGTTGATCTCGGCGACCGAAAATTGGCTCGCGTATCTTTCCAAGTGACTTCCGCCAACCGAAAAATGCTGTTGTTCGGCGCGTGGCAAACTCCAGCCAGCCGTTCCGATCAGTATCGCCATTGCTTGAGCGCAAATTCTCCGACTAGGCCAGGACTTATGCGAAAGTTGCGCCTTGTTCGACGAGAAGCTCCTTAAGTATCGAGCGGTGGCAACGTGTTTCGTCTTCACAGTAGCAGCCGACCGAGAAGTCAGTGCCCTTCGAAAGCGCGGCGAGTAGCTGCAATAGACGCTTCGGCGAAGGCTGGCTCATCTCGCGCCGGTAGGTGTTTTCGTATTTCGCCCAGCGCGCGGGTGTGAATGGCTCGGCCAGTGCCCATGAGACTACCGGCGCGCTCGGTGCTAACTCCGGCAGCCAAACGTCGAAGTAATGTAAGCGGGCATAGTCTTCCTTCCGCACACCCCGCGGCGGTCGTCGAACCGTTCCAAGACGTAGGCCTTCGTTTTCCGCCCGCGGTGATCCTAGTTGCATAATCCTGATTGCCATTTCGGTAGGAACTTATCGTCGTAGCAGATCGGCTACTGCACAAAACAAAACAGCCGGGCCCCTTTCGGAACCCGGCTGCCGTTGATTGTTAGCTAGTAAGTAACCGGTCGGCTTAGTAGTCCATTCCGCCCATGCCACCCATTCCGCCCATGCCGCCGCCCGGAGGCATGCCACCGCCCGCTTTCTCCTTCTCAGGAGCTTCGGTGATGACTGCTTCGGTGGTCAGGAGCAGACCGCTGATGCTCGCGGCGTTTTGTAACGCGCTACGAGTTACTTTGGTTGGATCGACGACGCCGGCTTTCACCAGGTCTTCATACTTCTCCGTCGCAACGTTGTAACCTTCGTTGCCTTTGCGTGCCTTGACTTCCTGGACGATGAGCGCGCCTTCCTGGCCCGCGTTGTCGGCGAGCTGACGGAGCGGCTCTTCAATCGCGCGACGCACGATCTGAACGCC
>JBJMWV010000332.1:0-6802 GCA_045809985.1 Chthoniobacterales bacterium
ACACTAATACAACAACAACACGCAAATCACAACAGCGCGTTTCACGACTTTGCGCGCCTCGTCTTTATCCTTCGGCCAACCCCAGATGCCGTCGCCGGTTATTCGCATCGCGCCGAAGCCGAGCCGATTCACGCTAAGGTCGCCGCCGATCTCGAAGGTAGAATTGCCGTCCGCGTCAGCTGCGATTGCGCGCAGAATTGTCGAACTGCCGGCCAGCAGCGCTGCGCTAGTTCCGATCGTGATCCCCGCAAATCTGCGGCGCGTAATGGCGCGCGAGTCTTGCGATTGAGCGTGCTCGTTCATGCCGTGAAGCTTGCCTGCCGCACAGCATCCGGGCAAGACGCGCTTGCTGCTATGGTTGCCCGCTGCCGCCCATCGCGCCGTAGACCTGTCCGGTGGCGTAACTGGCGTCGCTCGCCGCGAGCTGCACGTAGATGGAAGCGAGTTCTACCGGCTGGCCGGGACGTCCCATCGCCGTTTGTCCACCGAACTGTTTCAGCTTCTCCATGGTCGCGCCGCCACTCACCTGCAGCGGTGTCCAGATCGGGCCGGGCGCGACGCCGTTCACGCGAATGCCTTTCGGCGCTAGTTGCTTTGCGAGTGAGCGGACATAGTTCGTCGTCGCGGCTTTCGTTTGTGCGTAATCGTAAAGCTCGGGTGAAGGATCAGTCGCTTGTTCTGAGGTGGTGCCGATGATGGCTGATCCAGGTTGTAGATGCGGCAAGGCAGCTTTGATGATCCAGAACGGTGCGTAGATGTTTGTCTTCATCGTCGCATCGAAGTCTTCAGTTGAGACCTCGAGGATAGAAGCGCGTGTCTGTTGCCGTGCGGCGTTTGAGACCACGATGTCCAGCCCACCGAGGCCGCTTACTGCATCGGCGATGAGCTTTTTGCAGAAGTCTTCGTCGCGTAAGTCTCCCGGCAACGCGATCGCTCTGCGTCCCGCTTCTTTGATCAACGCGATGACTTCCTGCGCGTCAGCTTCTTCAGTCGGGAAGTAGTTGATCGCGACATCGGCACCTTCGCGTGCGTAAGCAATCGCAGCGGCGCGGCCCATGCCGGAATCGCCGCCGGTGATGAGCGCCTTTCGTCCGAGCAAGCGACCGGAACCTTTGTAGCTCTTTTCGCCATGATCCGGGCGCGGCTCCATCTTGCCCGCGAGTCCCGGCCAAGGCTGCGATTGTTCCTTGAACGGCGGCTTCGGATATTTCTTCGTCGGATCTTCCAGCTTCTCAGGTGTCATAGCTTCCTCCTTCTTTTCCGCGGCCAAGCCACGCGACATCGCGAGACTGGCGACGCCCGCACCGAGCCCTGTGATTACTCGACGGCGGCTGATCAGGTTCTGCTCGTTCATCACTCAACGAAAACGTTTCGCGCGATGTTTTAGACGCGCTCTAGTTCGCTGATGACGGGGTTGCATCAGCAAAAACGGCGCGGCGACCATCCTGCGTTCGAATAGGAGCGTGAGCGCGAACGAACAACCGAGCGAGCAACTCAAGCGCGCGACCGTCGCCGGTAATATCCTGCGCGGCTCACTCGGCAATGCGGTCGAGTGGTTCGACTTCTACTCCTTTACGGTTTTCGGGACCTACTTCGCGCATCACTTCTTCGCCTCGGGTAAGGAGGATGACGACCTGCTCGGAGTCCTCGGGGTCTTCGCGGCTGGATTCATCATGCGCCCGGTCGGGAGCTGGTTCTTCGGAAGGCATGCGGACCAGCACGGAAGACGGGCAGCATTAACCCTGAGTGTTCTTCTCATGGCTGGTGGATCGCTGCTGATTGCGGTAAATCCGGGGATCGGGCGCATCGGTCCCGCCGCGGCGGTGCTCTTGTTCATCGCGCGGCTGGTGCAGGGCTTCTCTGTCGGCGGCGAATATGGGACCAGCGCTACCTACATGAGCGAGGTGGCGACGCGGAACGCGCGGGGGTTCTATTCAAGCTTTCAGTATCTCACGCTGGTCAGCGGACAGGTTTTGGCCTTGAGCCTGCAGATCGGGCTGCAATCGGTGCTCAGCGACGCGGCGTTGCGCGCGTGGGGCTGGCGGATCCCGTTTGTCGTCGGCGCGCTCGCCGCGATGACCGTGCTCTGGCTGCGGCGCGGGATGGTCGAATCAGTGCCTCAGGAGCAGCTCGCGGCAGCGCAGCAGGCGAGGCGAGGGGAAGCCGCGCCGGGAACGATGCGACTACTCGTTAGGTATTGGAAGCCGTTTCTTGTCGTGATCGGCCTGACGATGGGCGGCACGGTCGCGTTCTACACGTTCACCGCCTACATGCAGGTGCTGATGCTCGGGACGATCGGAGACAAGTCTGCGGTGGCGCGGGTGAATTTTTGCGCGCTGCTTGTGTTCATGTTGCTGCAACCGGCCTACGGCGCGCTGTCGGATCGGATCGGGCGCAAGCCGCTACTGCTTTGGTTCGGCATCGGCGGAGTCCTCGGGACGTGGCCTATCATGAGTGCGCTCAGCGCAACGCGGAGTGGCTGGCTTTCATTCGCGCTCATGATGGCGGCCCTGATGATTGTATGTGGCTACACCTCGATCAACGCGCTCGTGAAGGCGGAGATCTTTCCGCGCGAGATTCGCGCGCTCGGCGTTGGCCTCGGCTACGGCGTGGCGAACGCGCTCTTCGGCGGAACCGCGCCGTATATCGGAAAGGCGCTGCACAATGCCGGACGCGATGGAGTCTTCTTCAGCTATGTGACCGTGTGCATTGGCATCTCGTTAGCCGTTTACATGTCAGCGTTCAGGAACAAAGCAGCGACGGAACTCGATCGGGAAGAAGGCGACGCGTTTTCGTCCTAGCGCATCCGATCTTCGCGCAGAGAGCGTTTCATCTGCATAACGCCTGCGCCACCTCGGAGGACGAAGTTATGAGCTACATCAAACAAATGTTCGAAACGCATCCGGTGAATCCTTCATCGGACCACGAGAAGGTGATCGAGTGCATCACCGCGTGTTACTCGTGCCTCGAAGCGTGCAATGCCTGCGCTGACGCGTGCCTCGGCGAAAAGGATGTCGCGCAGATGGTGCAATGCATCCGCGACTGCAATGATTGCGCCGATGTCTGCCTCGCGACGGCGCGGATCATCTCGCGCTTCACGCGCACCGATTTCAAACTCGCGGGCGCACAACTCCGCGCGTGCATTCAGGCGTGCCAAAGCTGCGGCGCGGAATGCGCGAAGCACGGCGAGAAGATGGCGCATTGCCGCGTCTGCGCCGAGGCATGCCGGCGTTGCGAGAGCGCGTGCCAAGCTCTCCTCGCCGAGAAGCCCGCATCGTAAACGGTGCCGCTGGCGTACCGGGGAAATTCCGGTTGCCAATCATCTCCTTTTCGACATCTTGTCCGTCCGCTCCGCCTGCGCGCGGAGCGCTTACGTTTTATCCTCTATGGCGACAGCGACAGAATTAGTTCCTGAATTGCTCGAAGCGGGCGTCCACTTTGGTCACCAGACCAAGCGTTGGAATCCGAAGATGAAGCCGTTCATTTTCGAGCAGCGCAACCAGATCTACATCATTAATCTCGATGAGACGGTGCGGCAGCTCCAGAGCGCGACCGACTTCCTCCAGGAAGTGACGCGGCGCGGCGGCAAGATTCTCTTCGTCGGCTGCAAGAAGCAGGCGCAGGAAGCGGTCAAGGAAGCCGCGCAGGCTTGCGGTCAATTTTATGTGAACCAGCGCTGGCTCGGCGGCACGTTGACGAATCTCGCGACGATCCGGAAGAGCATCGGCCGTCTCAAGTACATCGAGGACATCGAGAAATCGCCTGATTTCAAAAAGATGGGCAAGCAGGAGCTTGCGGCGCTCGGCCGCGAAGGCGCGAAGTTGCGTCGGAATCTCGACGGCATCCTCGAGATGGCGAAGCTGCCGGATGCGATGGTTATCATCGACACGACGCGCGAGCAGAACGCGGTCAACGAAGCGCGCCGGCTCGGAATTCCGACGGTGGCGATCGTGGACACGAACGCTGACCCGGAGCTGATCGATTATCCGATCGCCGGTAACGATGACGCGATCCGCGCGATCCGTGTTGTCCTGCAGAAGCTGGTCGACTCGATCGTCTCGGCGAGTGGCGAAGCGCGCGTGCGCGAGCAGGTCGAGATGTCAGGCGTTTCCGCCTAACGAATCCAAACGTGGTCGGCGATCCGTTGATGGTCGGCTGACCATCAACTCACACTCATTTTTATTCCCATGGCTGAAGTTAATCCCCAACTCGTAAAGCAGCTCCGCGAACGGACGAACGCGGGCATGATGGATTGCAAACGCGCGCTCGCGGAGTCGAACGGCGATCTCGAGAAAGCGGAAGCAGCGTTGCGCACGAAGGGCATCGCAGGCGCGAGCAAGAAAGCTTCACGCGCGACGAAGGAAGGCATCGTAGCCTCATACATTCACCTGCAGGGGAAAGTCGGCGTCCTCGTGGAAGTGAATTGCGAGACGGACTTCGTGGCGAAGAACGAAATCTTTCGCGAATTCGTGAAGGACATCACGTTGCACATCGCCGCGGCTCATCCGCTTTACGTCAGTCGCGAAGAAGTGCCGGAGAAACTCGTCGCGTCTGAGCGTGCGATCTACGAAGGCCAGGTGCAGGGCAAGCCCGCGAACGTGCTCGAGAAGATCGTCGCCGGGAAGATGGACAAGTACTACAGCACGGTCTCGTTGCTCGAGCAGGGCTTCATCAAGAATCCGGACCAGACGATCAAGGAACTCGTCGCGAGCAAAATTGCCGAGCTGGGCGAGAACATCGTCATCCGCCGCTTCACCCGCTATTCGGTGGGCGAATCGATCGGCAACGAAACCGCGACTGCTGCTCCGGCCGAAGCCGAGGCGGAAACGCCTGCCGCGGTCGGCGCTTAGTTCCTGCGGTTGATTCACAGACACGCGCATCTGCGCGCGTCGATGCGTTTCCAGTTTGTGGCGCACTCGCGCACACAGCCTCTTCAGGCTTTGAACACTAACTGGGACACATCATGGATTCACTGAAGGAACTACTGCAGGAAGAACTCAAAGACATTTACAGCGCGGAGAAGCAGCTGCTCAAAGCGCTGCCGAAGATGGCGAAGAATGCGTCATCGGATGAATTGCGCAGCGCGCTCGAGGAGCATCTCGAAGTCACGCGCGGTCAGGTCAACCGGCTCGAGCAGGTTTTCGAATCGTTAGGCCAACCGGCCAAGGCGAAAACGTGCAAGGCGATGCAGGGCCTCGTCGAAGAAGCGAACGAGATCATGGACGAAGACGCGGAAGATGCCGTAATGGACGCCGGCATTATCGCGGCGGCGCAGAAGGTCGAGCACTACGAGATCGCGAGCTACGGCACCGTGCGCACCTGGGCTCGGCTCTGTGGCGAAAGCGAAGCCGCTGAGTTGCTTCAGGAAACGCTCGATGAAGAAGGCGAAGCCGATAAGCGCCTAAGCCAACTCGCGGAGAGCTTCGTTAATCCTGAAGCGGAATCCGGTGGAGGAATGAACGGCGGCAGCAGCTCCGGCGGCGGCAAATCGTCGGGTGGGAAGAAGAGCTCGAGCAAGAAGAGCGGCGGCAGCAAATCGCGTTCGCGCCGATAACCCACGTTAGCATTTTGAACGAGCGCCATCGCAGTCCGCGTGACTGCGATGGCGTTTTCGTTTTGGTCTAACGAACGCCTCGATTATCGTCACGAACCGATGGGCCTGAAGGAATATAAGGCGAAGCGAAACTTCTCCGTCACTGCGGAACCCGCGGGCGGGAAGATGCTCCCGAAAGCGGTCAAAGGCGCGTCGCGTTTCGTGATTCAGAAACACGATGCGACGCGGCTGCATTACGACTTCCGCCTCGAGATGGAAGGGGTGCTGAAGTCGTGGGCAGTGCCGAAAGGGTTGCCATGGGTCAAAGGCGAGAAGCATCTTGCTGTCGAAGTCGAAGATCATCCCGTCGACTACGCGGGTTTCGAAGGGATCATTCCTCAAGGGCAGTACGGCGGCGGGACGGTGATGTTGTGGGACCGCGGGACGTATCACGTCTTCGGCGAGGAGCCGCTGAAATCGCTCAAGGAAGGTAAACTGCATTTCCTCCTGCAAGGCGAGAAGGCGAAGGGCGAGTGGCGGCTCGTGCGCACGCAGATGGCGGCGGCAAAGCCGCAGTGGCTCTTGCTTAAGAGCGGCGAGAGTATGAAGCCGCTTTCGAAGAAGCTCGACGATCAGTCTGTCGAGAGCGGGCGCACGATGAAGCAGATCGCGGAGCAGCGCGATGCAGAGTGGCAATCGAATCGCGAGGAAAAGAAGAAGAAACCGGCGAGTAAGCGGAAGGTCGCACGACGCGCGAAGACGATGTCTTTGCCTAACGACTTGCCGCCAGCGAAGGCGCGCTTCATTGAGCCGATGAAGGCGAAACTGATGAGTACGCCGCCGCCGGGCGAATGGTCATACGAACTCAAGTTCGATGGCATCCGCTTACTCGCGGTGAAGAATGGCGAAGCGGTGAATCTCATCTCGCGGAATCGGAATGAGCTCGCCGCGCGCTTCAGTGAAGTGGCGGATGCGATTCGCGCTCTGCCGGTGAATGACTGCATGATCGACGGTGAAGTTGTCGCGGTTGATGCAGGAGGCCGCTCATCGTTTCAACTTCTGCAGGGGAGCGAGATGCCGGGCGGTAAGCAGAGTCCGATCTACTACTACGCATTCGATCTGCTGCAGGCGGACGGACGTTCTTTGCTCGGCCTCAAACTGGAAGATCGGAAGCAAGTGCTCGAGCAACTCTGCGCGTCGGCTAACGAGACGATCCGTTACTCGGGAGAGATCGGCGCTGATCCGCAGCAATTGCTGAAGGAAGTCCAG
>JBJMWV010000333.1:0-9320 GCA_045809985.1 Chthoniobacterales bacterium
CCGAAACGACGATCTCCGGCGTCTCCGCGACCGTGAAGAGATGGAATGGCGGCTCGGTCGCGCCCGGCACCTGCACACTTTCGAAAACGCCCCACGGTCCGGAGAAGTCGATCACGTTCAGGAACTCGGAGATCAGAATCGCGACTGGAATTCCGCCGGACTTCGGCGGCGTCAGCTTCGAATTCTGCGTCGGGATTCCCTTCGGTTCGTTAGGCGCGGCGAGCACGTTAGCAGCAGGTAGCGCGGCCGCAGCGAAGGCGGCAGTTCCAAGGAATTGTCTTCTGTTCATATTAATTGGCGCGTAGCGCGGTGATTGGGTTGACGAGGGTAGCGCGGCGCGCCGGCAAGACGCAGGCGACGAGCGCGACGACGAGCAGGACGAGCGTGACGACGAGGAAGCTGAACGGGTCGTTAGGCGAGACGCCGTAGAGAACCTGTTTCATTAGCCTAACGAGCAGTAGCGCGGCCACGACTCCGCCGCCCAGCCCGATGAAGACAAGCGTCAGTCCTTCACGCACGACCATCTGCAGGACCTCACTTCGGCTCGCGCCGAGCGCGATCCGGATGCCGATCTCCTGCGTTCGTTGACTGACGGAAAATGCGAGCACGCCGCCGATGCCAGCCGCCGTGATGACGAGCGCCAGCAAAGCGAAGAGCGCGAGCAACGACGCAATCAGTTTCGGCGGAGCGAGCGCGCGCGTGCGCACTTGTTCAAGAGTCTGAATACGCGTGACCGGTTGTTGCGCGTCGACGCGCCGAATCGCTTCCCGGACTGCATTCGTTAGGCTGCCCGCCGCGGCATTCGTGCGCACGAGAAGCGCGCCCGCGGTGAGCGCATTCCCGCCGCGCAACGGGAGATGAATTTCATCCTGAGGCTGCGCATCGATCTGTGCGCGTGCGTTCGCCACTACTCCGATGATCGTGGTCCAGTTTTGGCCGTTATCGAAGCTGATCCGCTGCCCAACCGGATCTTCTGCCGGCCAGTAACGGCTGCCTAACGACTGGTTGATGATCGCGACCTGCGGCGCCTGTTGCGTGTCGCCGCTGTTGAAAGCGCGACCGCGCAGTAATGGCTGCCCGACGGTTTTGAAATAATCTTCGCTGCTCACGAGCAGAAACGCGGACGCAGACGGCCCGTTCGGCTGCACGTCCCGATGATCGATTGCGAAGGTGGTGGGGTTATTCGCCAGACCGTTGAGCGGAACGCTGCCGGAGACTGCAACTGACTCCACAGCGGGCGAAGCGCTGATCTCGCGCAGGCAACGTTCCCAGAAATCGAGCCGCTTCTCGAACGTGTTGTACTTGGTGAAGTTCAGGCTCAGGTTCGCGGCGAGGACACGCTTCGTCTCCACGCCCGGATCAACCCGCTGCAGTTGCACGAGCGTCCGTGTCGCGAGTGCTGCGCCGACGAGCAGCGGAACCGACACAGCGATCTGCCCAATGATCAGCGCCGCGCGTAAGCGTCCGCCATGCCGACTGCTTCCGCGCGCGCCGTCTTTCAGGGCGCCGCTGTCGGGCAAACGCGGCCACGAACCGAAGAGGAGCCCGCTGCCTAACGAGACCAAGGCGGTGAAGATCAGGACCGGCGCACTGATGCGGATTTCGTTTGCCCGCGGCAGGAAGGTCGCCGCGTATGTCGTCAGCAGATCGAGTGTCCACCAGGCGAGCGTCAATCCGGCAAGACCGCCGAGAATGGCGAGGAGCAGGTTCTCGGTGATCAACTGCTGCAGAATGCGTCCCCGTCCCGCGCCGAGTGCGATGCGTACGGCAAGCTCCTGATTGCGCCGGGCGAGACGTGAGAGCGAGAGATTCGCGACATTCGCGCATGCGATGAGCAGGACAAAAGTCGACGTCGCAAGAAGGACGAAAAGCGGTGTGCGCGAACGGCCGGTGAACGCATCACTGATGCTCTCGATCTGCACCGTGTAGCCTTCTGCCGTGGGATAATTCTGCGGAAAGGCGACGGCGAGTTCGTTGCCGATTCGTTGCACATCGCCCATCGCCTGCGCATTCGAGACGCCATCCTTCAGCCGCGCAAAGACATGGCTGATGATGCGGCCATCGCGATTCGTCAGGACACGCTCGGCGCCGCGGAAAGGACAGGCCGATGCGGGCATGAAGACCTGGTCTTCATTCGGAAACGCCGGCAGCGGTGGCAGCACACCGATCACCGTGTGCGGCTTGTCGTTCATCTGGAAGACCTCGCCGACGACGTTCGGATCGCCGCCGAAACTCTTTTGCCAATACTCGTAGCTCAGCACGAGAACGGGCGCTGCGCCTTGCTTGTCCTCGCCGGCAAGAAAGACGCGACCAAGCAGCGGCTTGACGCCTAACAAGTCGAAGAAGTTATCTGAAACGACCGCGGTCTGGACGCGCTCCGGCTCGGGCCGGCCGAGGAGAATGAACCACATCGAGTGATACTCCGAGAGCGCGGAGAACACGCGCGTGCGCTCGCGGAAGTCCGTGAAATCGGGAACGGAAAACCCGAAGGACGGCTCATTGATTTTCGGCGCGGCCTGATGAACGAGCACGACCTGGCTGGGTGCGCGATACGGCAGCGGCCGCATCAGCACGCCATGCACCACGGAAAAGATCGCGGTGTTCGCACCGATCCCGAGCGCGAGGGTGACGACGACAATAGAAGTAAAGCCGATGTTGCGCGCGAGGCCACGGATGCCATAGGCGAGATCCTGCCGGAAATTTTCGAAGATATTCATCTGCGGGTCTTTCGTGTTTTGCTGCGGGGAGATGACTCGTTAGGCAACGCGAAGTTGCGCCGGAACTTGCTCGGGGTGACGCGGAATCGCCGCGTGAATGCACGTCGGAACGCATCAGGCCCGTTGAAGCCGACGGATTCGGCGACGTGATCGATCGACGCTTCAGGATTCGTTAGGCGGCGACGCGCTTCATTCAGCCGCAGGGTTTCGACAAAGATCGCGGGCGACGAGCCGAAGTGCTCCTTGAAGCGGCGAAAGAACTGTCGTGGCGAAAGCGACGCACGATGTGCGAGCGATTGGACAGACATTTCCTCGTTCGGATTGTTCGTCATCCACGCGACCAGCTCGCCGAAGCGATCGCTCGAGTTCGTCTGGAACTGCAGCGGCTCGGAATATTGTTCCTGACCACCGGAGCGCTTCAGGTAAACCACCAGCTCGCGTGCAACGTTGAGCGCGAGTTTCGATCCGAAATCTTCCTCGATAAGCGCGAGTGCGAGATCGATTCCCGCGGTGACGCCGGCCGAGGTGTAGAAGCGGCCGTCTTTGACGAAGATGTGGTTCGGCTCGAGTCGCACGTTCGGGAACTTGCGGGCAGCATCAGCGGCGAAGCGCCAATGGGTGGTCGCGCGACGGCCATCGAGCAGTCCGGTCGCCGCAAGGCCGTAGAAGCCGGTGCAAACTGCAGCGACACGCCGCACACCAGAGGCGCGGCTCGCGATCCACTGCGCGACCTTGCGGTTAATCTCCAGTACGCGTAGGCCATGGCCGCCCGGCACGATGAGCGTGTCGATCTCGGGCGCGGACTCGAATGGTAGGTGCGGCTGAAGGACAATGCCCGACTCAGTAACGAAGGAACGTCTCGTTAGGCCGAGAATCACCACTTCGTAGCAGCGCCCCTGATTCCCGTTCCGGTCCTGACGTAGCGCGGCGGCGAATGCTTCTGCCGGTCCGACGATGTCGAGCGCACAAGCATTCTCGTAGCCAAGGAAACCGACGCGCAGCGGAGTCATGCGCACAGATAAGCAGCAAATGCAGAATGGCGGAATGACGAAGATCCGACAGATCGTGCCTCCCTGCTCCGACTCGCTTGGAGCTTTACCTGGCGATACAAGCGGAGGTTACGATGTTGCGGTAAGCCGCTATGGCCAAAGCACCGGAGATACGCACGCGCTGCATCGTCATCGGCGGCGGTCCCGCCGGATTGATGACCGGCTATCTACTGGCGCGCGCTGGCGTTGACGTCGCGGTCCTGGAGAAACACGCCGATTTCAATCGCGACTTTCGTGGCGACACGATTCATCCCTCCACGCTCGAAGTGATGCACGAACTGGGGTTACGGGAGGAGTTGCTGCAACTGCCGCACCAGGAGGTGCGTGAGCTGCGCGGCATGATCAACGGCCAGCCCGCCGCGATCGCGGATTTCTCGCATCTGCCGACGCGCTGCAAATTCATCGCCTTCATGCCGCAGTGGGACTTTCTGAATTTCCTGAGCGCGCAGGCGAAGCGCTTTCAGAACTTCGCTTTGCACATGCAAAATGAAGCTGTCGATCTGCTCTACGACGGCGAGCGCGTGAGCGGTGTGCGCGTGAAAACGCCCGACGGTGAACGCGACTTTCTCGGCGATCTGATCATTGCTGCAGATGGAAGGCATTCCATGACCCATGAGCGCGCGGGTTTGGAGCTGCAGGATTTCCAAGCGCCGATCGATGTTCTATGGATGCCGCTTTCCAAACTGGAAAACGCTCCCGCGAATTCGCTCGGCTTCTTTCGTCACGGCAAGCTGCTCGTTGTGCTCGAGCGCGGGACGTATTTGCAAATCGGTTTCGTGATTCCAAAGGGCGGACTCGACGAGATTAAGCAGCGCGGACTCGGAGGGTTGCATCGCGACATCCTGGAGCTCGCCCCGTTTCTCGCCGATCGCATCGCGGAGCTCGATGATTGGTCGAAGATCAAGTTGCTAACGGTCCAGATCAATCGCCTACGTCGCTGGTCTCGCGATGGTCTGCTTTGCATCGGCGATTGCGCGCATGCGATGTCGCCCGCGGGTGGTGTCGGGATCAATCTCGCGCTGCAGGACGCGGTCGCGACAGCAAATCTGCTCGCCGCCAAATTGCGGTACGGTCCGGTGTCGATCGCCGATCTCGAGAAGGTGCAGAAGCGTCGCGAGTGGCCGGCCGCAGTGATCCAGCGCTTCCAGGTCTTCGCGCATCATCGCATCGTCACGGGGCGCGCGTCGTCGAGCAGCAATCGCAAACTGCCTTTGCCCATTCGGTGTCTGCAGTGGTTCCCAATGTTGCGCAGACTGCCTGCGCGTTTGATCGGACTCGGAGTCCGCCCGGAACACGTTCAATCGTGCGAGGCTTGAGAAGCACGGCGCCTCAGACGAGAGAGCTTCGCAATGAAGCTCCTGCTTACGAATGATGATGGTGTGGATGCACCAGGTCTCGCCGCACTTGCGGAAGCGGCGCAAACGATCGGTGATCCCGTCATCGTCGCGCCGGCCGAGCCACAATCTGGCGTGAGTCATCGCGTGACCTGGCAGGACGGAGTTCGCATTGAAGAACGCGGCGAGCGTCGTTTCGCGATTCACGGCACACCGGCAGATTGCACGCGACTCGGTCTGCTTCATGTCGTGCCCGACGCAAAGTGGATCCTGAGCGGGATCAACCACGGCGCGAATCTCGGCGCCGATGTCTACTACTCCGGCACTGTCGCGGCGGTACGCGAAGCGGTTCTGCATGGCTGGCCGGGAATCGCGCTTTCCTATTATCATGTCGCGGGTGGCGGCTTTGACTGGAAACGCGCGACGCGCCTGATCACTCCGATTCTCGCCGAACTCACGTCGCGGCCGATCGAGCGCGGCGTGTTTTACAACGTGAATCTGCCGCATGTCGACGCTGGTGATCCTGATCCGGAGATCGTCGAGTGCTCGCTCGATCCGGAGCCGTTGCCGCTGAACTACCGCCACGAAGAAGAGAGCGGCCTCTACTACGCGGGCGAGTATCGACTGAGAGCGCGGACACCTGGGGCGGATGTCGATGTGTGCTTTGGTGGGCGTATCTCGCTTACGACGGTGCGCATGCTTTGATTTAGGACAATCGCGAAAATTGCGCTTCTGTTACACTGCCCGAACGCATGCACATCACCGACATCATGGCGAAAGACTCGCCGACGTTTTCGTTCGAGTTCTTCCCGCCGAAAACAGCCGAAGCGGCGGAAAACCTTTTTCAGACGATCCGCGAGCTGGAGGAGTACATGCCGAGCTTCGTCAGCGTGACGTATGGCGCCGGCGGCTCAACGCGCGACCTCACGCACGATCTCGTCGAGCGAATTCAGACCACGACCAAGCTCGATCCGATTCCGCATCTCACCTGCGTTTGCCACAAGGAGGAAGAGATCGAAGCGATTCTGCGGCGCTACGCGAAGACGTGCATCGGCAACATTCTTGCGCTTGGTGGTGATCCGCCGCGCGGCTGCAATTACGATCGATCGAGCGATGCCTTTCAGCACGCGAGCGATCTGGTGAAGTTCATCAAACGCTACAACGAAGTGGGCGATCATCCCGACCCGCGCGGCTTCGGAATTGGTGTCGCCGGTTTTCCGGAAGGACACCCTTCCACGCCAAACCGCCTCGTCGAAATGGATCACCTGAAGGCGAAGGTGGACGCCGGCGCGAACTACATCGTGACGCAGCTCTTCTTCGACAATCGCGACTACTACGATTTCCGCGAACGCTGCGAGTTGGCGGGAATACATGTTCCGATCATTGCCGGCATCATGCCGATCACGTCCGTCAGCGGATTCAAACGGATCGCAGAACTCGCCGGCGGAGCGCGCTTCCCGGCGAAGCTGCTACGGGCGGTGCAGCGTTGCGGCGACGATCGGAAGATGGTGAAGCGCGTCGGCGTGCACTTCGCACTCGAGCAATGTCACGACTTGTTAGACAACCGCGTGCGCGGAATTCACTTCTACACGCTCAACCAATCCGATGCGACGCGCGAGATCTTCGATAGCCTCGGAATTCCGCGGCGCCAACGCGAGGAAGCAGCGGTTGAAGCGAGCGCGACGTAACGCCTGTCGATTGCCCCGCTTTCCAGATCGCGCTTGCAATACGGGGTCGGCCATCCACATTCCGACTTCTTCCACGGGGGCATAGCTCAGTTGGTAGAGCGCCAGCTTTGCAAGCTGGATGTCAGGGGTTCGAATCCCCTTGCCTCCAGGGATCACGCGACGCGCCGACGAGTTCCGGCAAAGGCGGCGTGACTTAGTAGCGATGCACGTTCAGCGTCGCATACCTTCAGGCAACGCTTTGCCTAACGAGTGATGGCAAATACTCCGCTCCAACTTCCACTGACCGCAACGCCGCGCGCCGAGCAGATGTTTCCCGTTTTCACGGACGCGCAGCTCGCGCGCATCGCGAGCCACGGACAGCGTCGCGAAATGCGCGATGGCGAGGTGCTGATTGAAGCTGGCCGCTCGCCCGTCCGCCACATTTGCTCGAGACAAGCCTGCCGGGCGTCTTCGCCGTTGGCGACACGCGCTCCGGGAATGTGAAACGCGTCGCCTCCGCGGTCGGCGAAGGATCGATCGCGATCGCGTCTGTTCATCAAGTGCTACGCGAGTAAATTGCGCGATGGAAAGCGCGACCTGCTCGCACATCGGCGCAATCAACACAGTCAAACATCCGCAGCTGCTCGAATGCGAGGAGTGCGTGAAGATCGGCGCCGATTGGGTGCACTTGCGCACGTGTCAGGAGTGCGGCGTGACCTTGTGTTGCGATAGCTCGCCGAACCGCCACGCGAGCAAACATGCGCGCGCCAGCGGGCATCCGGTAATCGCATCAGGACAGCCGAACGAGCGCTGGCTTTACTGCTATCCGGATGACGCTTTCGCGCAGTATTGATTCTTTTTTCTCGCCGGCAAACGCGCACAGCAGTTGCTAAACGAAACAGACAAGTGATCGCCCAAACCCGCACGCTCCGCATTCTCTGTGTCGATGATGAAGTGCATGTGCTCTCGTTGATGAACGAGACGCTCACTACTGAAGGCTACGAGGTGCAGACCGCGCTCGACGGCGCGCATGCGCTGCAAAAGATCGCGACCGCGGAGCGGCCGTACGACTTGCTCATCGTCGATGGCAGAATGCCGAACATCGACGGCTGGAGCTTGATCCTTCAGGCGCGGAACGGCGGTTACAAGGGGAAGGTGATCGTCTTCTCCGCCTGGCTTGATGCCGACGAACACCGGCGCTATCAGAAGTTGAACATCGATCGCGTGATCGAGAAGCCGCCGCGAAGTGGCGAGCTGATTGGCGCAGTGAAAGAGATCGCGGCGGGCGCGTTGTAGAGCGCCAATCGCGGACGCTGGCAAATCGCGCTGAGTCAGCGAAGTTACGGCTCAACTTCGCGCGATGAACTTCATCATTCGTCCCCTCACCTCTGACGATGAGGCGCTGCTCTGGGACATGCTCTATTACGCGCTGCAAACCGGGCCGGAAGCGCCGGCGCGCGAGACGATGCGGCAGCCGCAGCTCGCGCGTTATGTCGAAGGCTGGGGACGCGAAGGCGATCGTGG
Organism: Chthoniobacterales bacterium; assembly: GCA_045809985.1. Lineage (GTDB taxonomy): Bacteria > Verrucomicrobiota > Verrucomicrobiia > Chthoniobacterales > UBA10450 > JACCTI01. Next base: position 8,292 of record JBJMWV010000333.1, read on the forward strand.
TTTCGTCGCGCACGACAGCGGCACAGGCGAGGTGCTCGGGGCGGCGTGGTTGCGTCTGCCGTTCGGCGAACACAAAGGCTACGGCTTTGTCGATGAGGCAACGCCGGAGCTTGCCTTCGCGGTCCATCCTGAACATCGGAAACACGGGATCGCGACCGCGCTGCTCACGCAGCTCGTGCGCTCGACTCCGGACGAAGCCGCCATTTCGATCAGCGAAGCGGCCGGCAATCCGGCGCGGCGGTTGTACGAGCGGTTCGGATTTCGCGTCGTCCATCAAAGCGACGGCGCGATCAAGATGCAGCGCTGAGGCTTCTCTTCCTCTCCCGGAAAATCACGATCGCCGCTGCGATCAACGTCGTCAGAACGAGGCCAACACCGAATTCATCGATGATGTACTTCGTCGGTCCGGTGTCGCGCGTCAGCGGCGTGAGGATGGATTGAATCCAGAGATTGTGACTGCCGTGCATGAGCGCGGCGGGCCAGAGACTTCGCGAACGCAACGTGATCCAGGCGAAGATGAAGCTCTCCGCGATGACCCCAAGCGTGAAGCACGTGAGTCCGAACCAGACCGGCGTGCCGGCGTTGTAATCCGCGAAGATCAGGACCGGAAAGTGATACGCCGCCCACATCGCGCCGCTGATCAATCCGACGCCGATGAAGTTGGTGACCTTCGTCAGTTCCGGCACGAGAAAGCCGCGCCAGCCGATTTCTTCCCCGAGCGCGCGAGAGGTCTTGCCGACCAGTCCGAGGGTGCCGGTGATGATGACGAACAAAACGATGACCGCACTGCCCGGTAGATTGTTCCAGCCAAAAGTCGCGGCAATTTGCCTAACGAATGATTCACCGACAAAGCCGCCCAGCCCGCTAAGCCAGACGACAAGGTAAATCGGCAGCGCGTAGGCAATCGGAATGAGGTACGCGAGCCAGGCGTACTTTGCGCCGCCCCAGCTCCACGCCATCGTGCCGATGCGCTCGCCGAAGATTCGTTTCGTGAGCAGCGCCGCGAACGCCGGGCTCCACATCGAGCCG
>JBJMWV010000334.1:0-5774 GCA_045809985.1 Chthoniobacterales bacterium
ACCAGAATGCCGAGACGCGCGAGCGGCGCAAGGTCTTCATCGATCTGACCGACGCGTTCGGGCAATGTGTCGTAGTAGGTCGTAGGAATGCTGAGGAACTCGACGCCGCGGCTCTGCAGGTTCGTGACGGTTTCGACAATGTCGTTGGTCGCGAGGGCGCAATGCTGCACGCCTTCGCCGCCGTAGAAGTCGAGATACTCCTCGACCTGCGACTTCTTCTTTCCTTCAGCCGGCTCGTTGATCGGGAACTTCACGAAGCCGTTCCCGTTACTCATCACTTTCGACATGAGCGCGGAGTATTCGGTGGAAATGTCGTTGTCGTCGAAGGTCAGGATGTTCTTAAAGCCCATCACATCCTCGTAGAACTTCACCCACGGGTTCATCTGGTTCCATCCGACATTACCGACGCAGTGGTCGACGTAGAGCAACCCGGTGTCCGGCGGATTGTAGTTCGACTCCCACTTGCGGAAGCCCGGCATGAAGACGCCGTTGTAATCGCCGCGCTCAATGAAGAGATGCACTGTGTCGCCGTACGTGTGGATGCCGCTCATCACGACGCGGCCGTTCTCGTCCTGTAGCATCGTCGGCTCCATGTAACTCTTGCCGCCGCGTTTCGTGGTCTCTTTCCAGGCGGAGGTCGCGTCTTCCACTTTCAAGGCGAGCGTCTTCACGCCGTCGCCGTGCTTGTAGATGTGATCGGCCATCGGGTTGTTCGGCCGAAGTGGCGTCGTCAGCATGAAGGTCAGCTTGTTCTGACGAATCACGTAACGTGCAGCGTCCTTGTTGCCCGTCTCAGGCCCGGAATAGGCGAGGCTCTGAAAGCCAAATGCGGTCTTGTAATAATGCGCCGCCTGCTTGGCGTTGCCGACGTAGAACTCGACGTAGTCAGTTCCCTGGAGCGGCAGGAAATCGGCCTCCTGCTGTTGCGTGGGTTTCGGTTGAGCGAGTGTTGTTTCCATAAGCTGTAAGAACGGGGTTGAACGACCCGCTCACGCTACCCGCTCCGGCCGCTCTTTCAAACGTTCGCGACGCGACGCCGCGCCGCGTGGATGAGCGTTAAGCCTTCGCCGCCGCGACAGCCGGCTGCGCAGAGGCCGTGTCCTGGATGATCTCCCAGACGCGGCGGAGATGTTCTTCCGTCGTGAGGAGATTCCCCAGGCCGAGACGCATGACCGTGCGGCCCTTCAGCTTGGTCTGCATCAGATACGTCTTGCCACCGGCGTTGATCTTCTCGACCAATTGCGAATTCAACTTGTCGCTCGCTGCGTCGTCGGCTGCTTTGAAGCGGAAACAGACGACTGGCATCACGGTCGGCGCCGACAATTCGAAGCGCGGATCTTCTTTGATCCATTTTGTGAAGAGCTGCGCGAGCCGCTGATGATCGCGAATCCGCGCTGCGAGCCCTTCGCGGCCGAATGTGCGCCAGACCATCCACGCTTTCAGCGCGCGGAAACGGCGGCCGAGTTGCACGCCGTAATCCATGTAATTGATCTCCGCCTGCGAGGCGTCGCCACGCAGATATTCAGGAACGAGGGTGAAGACATCGCGCAGGCGTTTGATGTCGCGCACGTAGAGCGCGCTGAAGTCGAACGGCACGAAAAGCATCTTGTGCGGGTTCATGACTAACGAGTCGCACTCCGGCCAGCGGTCCTTCACCCACTCGCATTCGGGGAGGAGCGCGAGCCCGCCGCCGTAAGCCGCATCGATGTGCAGCCACATCTGATGTTCGCGGCAAACCTTCGCGATCTCCTTCACGGGATCCGCGCTGGCAGTTGAGGTCGTCCCGACAGTTGCGATAACGGCGAGCGGCTGAAATTCTTTGCGCAGATCAGCCGCGATCGTTTCACGCAACGCGCTTACATCCATCTTGAACTCGGAGTCGCTCGGGATGCGTCGCACGTTGTGCTCGCCGAGACCGAGCGCGATCGCGGCTTTGTCGACTGAGCTGTGCGCCTGATCCGACGCGTAAATGCGGAAGATCGGCAGCTCCGATCGGCCGGAAAGGCCGAGCGTGCGCACAGAGGTGCCAGCTTCTTCGCGGGCCGCCGCCAGCGCGTGCATGGTGCCGATCGATGCGGTGTCGTAGACCACACCGCTGAACTCGTTAGGCAGGCCGAGCCATTGCTGGAGCCAGCCGAGCACGACCGTCTCAAGCTCAGTCGCGGCCGGCGACGTGCGCCAGGTCATCGCGTTCACGTTCACCGCGGCAGCGAGCATCTCCGCGAGAATGCCCGGACCGGTGGTCGTGGCGCCGAAGTAGCCCATGAACTGCGGATGCGCCCATTGCGTGATGCCAGGAAAGATCACGCGCCGGAAATCTTCCATGATCGCGTCGAGCGACTCCGCTTTCTCCGGCGCCTCCGCGGGCAACTGCGCACGGATCGCGCCCGGCTTCGCGTTAGACGAAATCGGCAGCTCGCCGATCTTCTCCCGGTAATCAGCGATCCAGTCCGCGACCTCGTGCAGATGTTTGCGAAAGACAGCGGCGCGGATGTCGCCTAACGAATTGTCCGGGGTTCTCATTCCTTCACTTGTTGCGCGGCGATCCGCCCGCCCGCGACCCAATCACGGCCGATTCCTTTTGTCAGCAATTTGTCGCCGAAAGGATAACCGCCGTGACGCAGGTGCCAGTAAACCGCCCAGTAAGTGCTGAAGGCGCGCTCAAAAATCCAAAGCGGCGCGTAGAAGCAGATCCACGGCGGGATGAACTCAGACGCCAGACCGCGCGCGCCGCCCGCACAGGCCAGGGCGATTGCGAAAATACAAACGATCGTGACGCAGATCGCGAAACCAGCGAAGCCGCCGAAGATCGCGCTCAATAGAATCAGAACCGGCAGCGCGAGGAAGAACGCCGTCTTCGTGCGCAGCCCGAAATCTTCGTAAGCCTGACGCGGGCGCTGCTCCTTCCATTTCCGAAGCGACGGTGGCCGCTTCAGAATGAAGAAGTCGATCTCGTACGCGATCTTCGCGCCGGAGCGGGCGAAATGCCTAACGAGTTCTTCGTTATCGAAGAGCACATCGCCGTCGTAGTGCCCGAGGCGCAGCATGGTCGAGCGACGAAAGGCGCACGTGCCGGGGTAATCGCCGATCCGCAGGACCGCGCGATTGATCAGCATGCGCGCGGATTCCATGCGCGCCCACCACGGCAGCGGCGAAAGGAAATTCTGCGGGCGCACCATTTCGTAGTCGTCGAGCAGCGTCACCAACCGATCCACGTCGGCCGCGGTGTAGCGGATGTCGTCGTCAGCCAGAATGATCTTCTCGTTAGTCGTGAGTTCCACGCCGGTATGGATGCCGTTGACCTTGTCGTTCAGGTAACCGAAGCGGCGATCGACTTCGATATTCCGCGCGAAGCCGGACCAGAGCCGCGCGTGCTCCGCGAAGACTTCAGGCGGTGAACCGTCCGCTACGATCACTTCGCAGCCAGCGTTCGTGAGCATCGCGAAGTAATCCGCAAATTGCTCCGCTTCCTCGCGCGAGAACGCGACCCGCCGGATCGGCAGCAGATACGTGCAGCGGTTCAAAACTCAGAAGGCAAACCCAAAGCTGAAGTGGAACGCGCCCTGATCCTCATCCCTCCGCGGATTAGGGTTCACGCCGTAATCCAGACGAATCGGCCCAACCGGCAGCTTATAGCGCAGACCGACGCCGATGGCGTAGCGCATATCCTCGAAGCCAGCATCACCCGCGTTCGGGAGCAGGTTGCCGGCATCGACGAAGACGGCGCCCTGCAGTTCGCCATAAAGCGGGAAAGTGTATTCGACATTGTAGACGCTGAAGAATTCACCGCCCACCGGATACCCATTTTCGTGGTGGCCAAGCTCGCGTTCTCCAAAGCTGCGCACACTGTTGCTCCCACCGTTGAAGAAGCGTTCGTCGATGGGAATCTCGGTGCCGTTGATCCCCTTGATCACACCGGCGCGCGCGCCGAACGCGAGCAGCGACTGGCGGAACCAGCGTTGCAATTTGCTTTCCTCTTCATCCGCCGCAGTCGCGTTCGCTTCGACCGATTTCACCTCCGGCGCGAACGGCAGGTAGTAACTGACGCGCCCCGTGGTGCGGACAAAATCAATCTGACTACCAATCGCGTCCGACGCGTAGTCGAAGGTGTGATCGATGACGAGCCCGCGCGGCGAAACGAGTGGACTCTTCCGCAGATCAAGCGTGTGAGTGAAGCCGATCGCGCTCACCAGATAGGAAGTGCGCCCAAGAAACTCCGCCGGAATATCGGCGCTCGTCACGTCGACGTGACGCACCTGCGCGACCGCGGTGAACTCATATTGTTTGCTGAACTTGCGGCTCAGGTCGATGCGCGAACCCGCTTCAACCTTCGAGTAGCCTTCGTAATCGAAAGTGAGCGCGTAGAGATGGAATTTCAGATGGAGATCGGTGTCGAACAGCCATGGATCCTCATAAAGGATTTCAGCTTTGTAACCGCGCCCGGAATACTCGAGCGAGGTGGTGAGCGGCCGGCCATAGCCAAAGAGATCGCGATCGCGGAAGGACACGCCGACCAGCGGCCCAGTGTAAGTCCCGTAGCCTAACGCGAAGCCGAACTCCTTCGACTTTGCTTCCTCGATGGCGATGTCGAGCCGCAGCGTGTTATCCGCCTGCGGTTCGGGCTTCACCTGCAAGACATCGAACAGGCCGGTCCGCATCAGGTCGCGGAACTTCTCGTCGAGCAGCTCAGGGTTGTACTTCTTGCCGTGCAAGCTGCCGAAGCGCTTCTCGAGAAAGCCCGGATGCAATCGCTTCAGTCCGGTCGCGGTCACACCGTCGAAGTAGTAGATCGATCCCGCGGAAACCGTAACCCGAACTGGCACACGACCGCCGCGCGCCGCCTGCGGATTTCCAGCGGCATCGACCTTCACGCTGTAGTAGCCGCGCGCCTTGTAGTAGGTCTGCAGACGCCGCGGAATATCCGCGAGCCGGCGATCGGTGTAAGGCTCGCGCAGGATGTCCGCGATCTCCTTCTGCAGGTCTTGCGCGTTGTAGACCGTGTTTCCGGTGAAGACGAGATCGCCGAACGAATACCGTCGGCCCTCCACAATCGCGATGTTCAGATCGACCTGCGTCGCGTTGACTTGATTCACGTGCGGCGCCTGCACGATGACATTGAGGAATCCTTCTGAGATGTAGAGTCGCCGGACGAGATCAACGCCGTCGGCGATGTCCGACTTCACGTAGGGCAGCTTCTGCTCGGCTTTCGAATAACGCTCCCGCGTCGGTCCAAGCGCATACTCGAAAAGCTTCTCGGACTTGATCGTCTCGTTGCCGACGAAGTTGACCGCGCCAACTGTCACGCGCGGCCCTTCCTTGATCTCGAGCCGGAGATGATTGCCGCTGCCGATCGCGTACTTCACGTCGACTTCGGGGAAGCCATGCTTGCGATAAAACAGCTCGAGGAAAAACGCTGCGTCATCCGCGCGCGCCGGCGTCAGCCCGAGCTCTTCGATTGATGAGATCTGCTCCTTCAACTGCGTGAGCAGCTCCTTCTCTTTGAATGAAGTCGCGCCGACGATCGCGACGTTCGACTCCTTCGCGATCTTCTCCTGCTGCTTCTCGACCTTAGCCTGCGCGCGATCCTTTTCTTCCGGTCGCTGCGGCGCATCGACGGCGCGCTGCGCCTGCGCGTTGCTCAAAACAAACGCGCTGCAAAGCAGAACGAGAGCAGCGCGTTTCATCTCAACGGAATCGGATCAGATATCGAACCTGCCCGCGGAAATCACCCTGCAGGCCGATCTCGCCGAGCACCTGCCAGTTTTCGTTTACGC
>JBJMWV010000335.1:0-5965 GCA_045809985.1 Chthoniobacterales bacterium
ACCCTTCGCGTTCTTCTTCTGAGGGAGATCGCGCACCTTCACGGAAGTCTTTGCGGACGATTTCTTCGTGGCCATGCGCCGAGCGTAACGATCTCGTTTACGTGAGACAATTCTGAACTCAACCGAGTTGGCGGCGCGCTCCTGTTTCACGAGATTGAGGGAATGGAAGAAACGCGCGCGGCTGATTCGAGCGAGCTCGCGAAGCGTTTTCATCCGAAGCTCCGCCGCTGGTTCAAGAAGACCTACCCGGGTTTTACGCATGCGCAGTTGCTGGCCGTGCCGGCGATTCTCGAACGCGAATCTATCCTGCTCACCTCGCCAACCGGCAGCGGCAAAACGCTCGCGGGTTTTCTCGGCGTCTTTGATTACCTGCTGCGCAAGCTCGACGCTGGCACGCTCAACCGTGCGGTGCATTGCATCTACGTCTCGCCACTGCGCGCGCTGACCTACGACATCAGCAAGAATCTGCGCGCGCCGATTGAAGGCATGGGGCTGGAGAAGCAGTTCATCGTGCATGCGCGGAGTGGCGACACCAAAGCCGCGGAGCGCGCGAAGTTCCGGCGGAATGGGGCGCACATTCTCGTCACCACGCCGGAGAGTCTCGCGGTCATGCTCGCGCAGCAGGATTATGTGCGGCACTTGCGCGAGTGCGCGTTCGTGATCGTCGATGAGCTGCATTCCTTCGCCGGGAACAAGCGCGGCTCGGACCTCACGTTGTCGCTCGAGCGATTGGAGCGGCTAACGAGTAATCCGATCTGCCGAGTCGGTTTATCGGCCACCGCCGCACCGCTCGATGTCCTCGCGCGATTCCTTGTCGGTGAAGGACGCAGCTGTCGCATCGCGGAGGCAAAGGTGGAGAAGAAGTCGATCGTGGAAGTCTTCTCGCCAATCCGGCGCAATCCATATCCGCCGGCCGGTTACACCGGCGCGCGGCTCTATGCGGAGCTAGCGCAGCTGATTCGCTCGCGCCGTTCCGTCCTGGTTTTCACCAATGTACGCTCCGCCGCCGAGCAGGTTGGTTTGAACCTCAAGGAGCTGCTGCCGGACTTGGCGAAGCAGATCGAGACGCATCACGCTTCGTTAGACCGTAGCGTTCGCCTCGAAGTTGAAGATCGTCTGAAGAACGGCGAGCTGCGCGCAGTTGTTTGTTCGACCAGTCTGGAACTCGGGATCGACATCGGCGCGGTCGATCTGGTCGTGATGGTGGCGACGCCGAAAGGTGTCTCGCGGGCGATTCAACGCATCGGCCGTTCGGGACATTCCTTGAACAAGAGTAGCCATGGCGTGCTCGTGGCGACGAACGTCAACGACCTGGTTGAAGCAACCGTGACCGCGCGCCGCGTCCGCGAGCGTGCGCTCGATCCGATTCGCATCCAGCAGAACACGGTCGACGTCGTCGCGCAGCATATTGTCGGGCTCGCTTGTGTCGCTCCCATTGCCGCCGATGAGGTGTTTGCACTCGTTAGGCGCGCTCATCCGTTCGCTGGAATGACGCGGGCGGAATTCGACGACATCGTCCAGTATCTCGAAGGCGGCGGCGCGGCTTTGCGCAAACAATACGCGGGACTCTTCGGCAAGATTCAGGTCGACGATGGCGTCATCGCACTCGCGCATCCACGCGTCGCGCGCGATTTCCTCGTCAACATCGGAACGATTGTTTCGGAAAGCTTCGTCGATGTTTTCCTGAAGCGCCGACGACTCGGTTCCGTCGAAGAGAACTTCGTCAAGCAACTGCAGATCGGTGATCTCTTCGTGCTCGGCGGGCGGATCGTCAGGCTGGTCGACACTGGGTTGCAGGCAGCGTATGTCGAACGCGCGGATGGCCACTTGCCGACGGTGCCGCGGTGGAACGCGGCGAAGATGCCGCTCACTTCCGGCCTCGCGGAAGGCGTGCGGAACATCCGCAAAGAAATCGCCGCGCGTCTGAAGGATGACGACGTCGTCGACTGGTTAGTCGAGGACTACGAGATCTCTGTCGCGAACGCAGAAGCGATCCTCGAACAATTCCGCGCGCAGCTCAGCGTCTCGGAGTTGGCGGTCGGCGAGAAGATGCTGATCGAGCTCTATCGTGAGGGCGAACACTCGCACTACTTTTTCCACTCACTCATCGGCCGTAGCGCGAACGACGCTCTCTCGCGGATCGTCGCGTGGCGGGTAAAGAATCGCATCGGCGGCAACGCGCTGGTCACGATCGACGATTACGGTTTCCTGCTCACGCTGCGGCCATTCCAGGAAATGCCGCTTGAAGACTGGCGGCTTTGTTTCGAACGCGAAGGCGCGGAAGAAGATTTGCATGCGGCGCTGCGCGGATCGGAACTCGTGAAGTGGCAATTCCGCGGAGTCGCACAAACAGGTTTGATGGTGCCGCGTCATCTTCCCGGTCGCGAGCGGCGGCCAAAGCAACTGACATGGAGCTCGGAAGTATTGTTCCGTGTGCTCGAGCAACACGAGCCGGATCATCCGTTACTCAACGAAGCTTATCGCCAGGCGATGCATACCTTTCTCGACGCGGAGCAGGCGTACGCGTTTCTCGATCGCGTGCAGAGTTTTCGCTGGGTTATCCGCGAGCTGCCGGTTGTCTCACCATTTTCATTCGGCATCTACGCGAGCGTGATCAAGGAGAGTATGATGCTCGAGGATCCCGGCGTCGCGATCGAGCGCATCTATGCCGAGATGTATGCGCGCGTGGAGCAAGTCGCCGCGCGCGACGAAAAGGTCGCATGAGTTTCAAGGATCACTTCTCTGGTCACGCTTCGGATTACGCGCGCTATCGGCCGCACTATCCGACGGAGATGTTCGCGCAGCTCGCGTCGCTTGCACCGGCGCGCCAGCTGGCGTGGGATTGCGCGACGGGCAACGGGCAGGCTGCCGTTGCGCTTGCGCCGTACTTTGCGCGCGTAATTGCGACGGACGCAAGCGGGCAGCAGATCGAAAACGCCGCGCCTAACGAGCGCATCGAGTACCGTGTCGCGCCAGCTGAGTCGAGCGGACTTGAGGCGGGAACCATCGACCTAATCAACGTTGCGCAGGCGCTGCATTGGTTCGACATCTCCGCGTTCTTTGCCGAAGCGGAACGCGTCCTGAAACCCGACGGTGTGCTCGCGGTTTCCGCTTACAACCTGCTGACGGTTGCTCCGGAAATCGACGCGGTCGTGAATCGATTCTATTTCGAGACAACGGGGCCATACTGGCCGCCGGAACGCGAGCTTGTTGAAGCAGGGTATCAGACGATCGCCTTTCCGTTCCGCGAACTCGAGCTCCCGCGATTTCACATGCAGACTGGTTGGAACCTCGGACACTTGCTCGGTTATCTCCGTACCTGGTCTGCGACAAAGAAGTTCACCGCCGGCAATGGTTACGATCCTGTGGATTCGTTAGGTCAAGAACTGCGGCGGCTGTGGGGCGACGAACATCAGCTGCGCGAGGTGCGCTGGCCGATGACACTTCGCGTTTTCAGAAAGCCGTAGGCGAAGATTAGGAGAGCGGTCCGGATCACGAGCACGCCTGGAAGACAACAAGGGGCAGGCCACCCGGCCCACCCCTTGTCGCTACCGAGCTGAGCTTCTCCTTAGCTTTTGCTCTGCGAAACTACTTCGTTCAGTTTGAAGATCGGCAGGAACATCGCGATCACGATGCCGCCCACGATAACACCGAGGAAACAAATCAACATCGGCTCGATCAACGACGTCATGGCGTCGAGCATCGCTTCGATTTCTTCGTCCCAGAAATCGGCCATTTTCTCGAGCATCGAGTCGATCTTACCGGTCGCTTCGCCGGCCGAGACCATGCGGAGAAGCATCGGCGGGAAGATCGGCTTCTTCGACAGCGCAACCGAGAGATTGTCTCCCTTTTCGACATCTTCACCCACACCTTTAATGCTGACTTCGATAACGTGATTGCCGGACGAGCCGGCGACAATGTCGAGCACTTCGAGGATCGGGACACCGCTACGGATGAGCTGCGCAAAAGTGCGCGAGAACCGCGACATACAGATCTTCCGAATGAGTGGACCGAAGACCGGGAGCTTGAGTTTCCAACGATCCCAAAGCTGTTTGCCCTTGGTCGAGCGCAGAAAGGTGCGGATGCCGAAGATGATGCCGAAGAGACCGCCGATCAGGTAGTACCAATCGCCGCGGACAAAGTCGCTCACGTCGATCAGGAACTGCGTCGGAGCGGGCAGCTTCGCGCCGAAGTCTTTGAAAATTTCGCCGAAGATCGGCACTACTTTGACGATCAGGAAGGTGGTAATCGCGAACGCAATACAGATGACGATGACGGGGTAGGTCATGGCCGATTTCACCTTCTTGCGGAGACGGGCGCTGGCTTCGAGGAAGCCGGCCAGACGGTCGAGAATCTCCGCGAGCAACCCGCCGTGTTCGCCTGCTCGGACCATGCTGACGAACAGTCGGTCGAACACGCGCGGGTGCTTCGCGATAGCTTCATTAAATGTCTCGCCGCCCTGCACGCGCGTGGTCACATCAGTGATCACTTCGCGCAGTCCCTTCTGCCGCTTCGGATCGCATTGATCGTAAAGGGCGGTGAGGGCCTGGACTAACGAGATGCCGGCTTCGACCATGGTCGAGAGCTGGCGGGTGCAAAGGACGAGGTCCGTCTCTTTGACTTTGATTTTCTTTTTGCGCGACTTGTTTGCGGCGCCTTTCTGCTGGAGCGAAAGGACCATGAGCCCACGGCTCATCAAACTGGTCACGGCGTTATCTTCATTCAGCGCTTCCTGAATGCCGGTGACGATCTTGCCGGAGAGATCGCGAGCTTGGTAGGAGAAGGTTATCATGTTCTGGTAATTATATTCCGTATAGCACCTATGGTGCCAAACCGCTGCGTCACACGGACCTGCGCCGCGGCCTTGAGATGTTCCTGCTCAACGGCATGCTGAACGCGCCGTGAAGACGCGCCCGATTGAGATCCATCAGCTTTCTAACGAGCTGACGGTCTGCCAAGTCTACGACCCGCAGGTGAAGGCAGACCTCTTCATGACTGCGTTAGGCACGAGCGGCGGGAGCTTTCTCGTTGATCCATTTGCGGTCGATGCAGCGACGCTCGACGTGCTGACGCATGGTCGGTCAGTCGCAGGCTTGATCGTGACCAATGAGAATCACCATCGCGCGAGCTTGGAACTAGCGGAGCGTCTTGCAGTCACCGTCTTCGCGGATGCCGATGCGACCGTTCCTGGTTCGCGTGCACTGGATGCGCTCCCTGACGATTTGCGCGTCATTGCGATCCCCGGCGCAGCGAAAGGGGAGATTGCGCTGCATTGCGCGCGCGATGGCGGCACGGTCGTGATCGGAGATGCAGTGATCAACTCCGGCTCCTACGGGTTCACGCCTCTACCACCAAAGTACTGCGAGAACCCCAAGCTGATGCAAAAATCGCTGCGATCTCTGCTCGATCTCAAGTTCGAGCGGATTTTCTTCGCTCACGGCACACCGATCGTTACAAACGCACGCGCGCGACTGGCTGCACTGCTCGAGAACGAGACGTGAACGGCAACGCGTTCACACGCTTTCTCCAGTTCATTCGCTTCTCGCACACGATCTTTGCGTTGCCGTTTGCGCTTGGTGCGCTGCTCGTGGCGGCGAAGGGCCGGCCGTCCGCGCGCGTCCTAATTCTGGTGCTCGTCTGCATGGTGCTCGCGCGCACCGCGGCGATGTTGTTCAACCGCATTGCCGATTGGTCGATCGACCAGCGAAACCCACGAACTGCCGCCCGGCACACAATGATCGCACGAATGCCGGCGCTCGTGCTCCTCGTCGCGTGCTCTGTTGCATTCATCGTCGCGGCGAGCGCGATCAATCGCGAAACCGGCCTCCTCTCACCGCTCGCGCTAGCGATCGTCTTCTTCTACTCGCTCACAAAACGCTTCACTGATGTGACGCATTTCTTCCTCGGTCTCGCTCTCGCCGTTGCGCCCGCGGGTGCTTGGATTGCACAGACGGGCAGGCTCGCG
>JBJMWV010000336.1:0-6511 GCA_045809985.1 Chthoniobacterales bacterium
ATCGAGATCATCAGCGGTCTTGAACCCGGCGATCAGGTCATCCTTTCCGACACGAGCGCCATGGATCAGCACGATCGCATTCGCCTCAACTAATCCACGCCACCACTCCACCTAACCAAAACAAACCCATGCCCACAGACACCATTACCGAAGAAAGACACACGCCGACGAACGGCACGCACGGAACGACTTTGATCCACCTCGAAGATGTCACCAAAGTCTTCCTGACCGACGAAGTTGAAACGCACGCCTTGTCGGGAATTCATCTCGACATCAAAAAAGGCGAATACATTTCCATCGCCGGTCCGTCGGGCTGCGGTAAATCGACGCTCCTTTCGATCCTCGGCCTCCTCGATACTCCGAGCGGCGGCAGCTACACCCTTAAGGACACGGAGGTCGCGAACCTCTCGTTTCCGGAGCGTGCGCGCATCCGCAATCGCGAGATCGGCTTCATCTTCCAGAGCTTTAACCTCATCGGCGATCTCACGGTGTACGAGAACGTCGAGCTCCCGCTCACCTATCGCGGCATGCCTTCGAGTGAGCGTAAGGAACATGTGATTACTGCGCTCGAGCGTGTCGGCATGGGCCATCGCGCGAAGCATCTCCCGAGTCAGCTTTCCGGTGGTCAACAGCAGCGTGTCGCGGTTGCGCGTGCGCTCGCTGGTCATCCCGCGATCCTGCTCGCGGACGAGCCGACTGGTAACCTGGACTCCCGTAATGGCGAAGCCGTGATGGATCTGCTCAAGGAACTGCACGCCGCCGGCGCGACCATCTGCATGGTTACGCACGACGTCCGCTTCGCCCAGCATGCCGATCGCACTGTGCACCTCTTCGACGGTCGCGTGGTGGAAGATCGAATGGCCGCCTAACGAGTCGTTAGGCGTCACACGCACCAGATGTAGTCGACGAGCCTAACGGGAAGCGCCGATGAATCGCGCGGTTGTTGTTCTCCTCCTTCTGATCGCAAACGCGGTCGTGGCAAACTGGAACAGCAAGCCGCCTCATCCGGCGCCGCCCGCGCATAGCGACTACTCGTTAGGCCTGTTCAGCACGGTCGATGGCGCGCCGCGCCCGCTCGAGCCGTATTGCACCGCGTCGCGTGCGCGCGACGACGCGCCCGATCCGCTCTTCGACGTGCGGCTATGAACTCTCGCAGTCACTCCGTGTGCCGCATCGCATCCGAGCGTAACCATTCATGAACGAACTCCGTCACGCCGTCCGTAGTCTGATCCGCACACCTGGATTCACGATCGTCGCCGCGATCACCGTCGCGCTCGCGATCGGCGCGAACACCGCCGTCTTCAGCCTGGTCAACGCGCTCATCTTCCGACCGTTGCCCTACAAATCGCCTAACGACCTGGTGCTGCTCTGGGAGGAATTCTCCGCCATGGGGCTCGAGCGCATCCCGGTCTCCGCGCCTGAGTACAACGACTACACGAAGGAGCTGCAGAGCATCGACATCGGCGCCTTTGACTACGTCGACATGAACCTGACCGCTGGAGACATGCCTGAGCGGATCGCCGGAGCAGTTGTCACTCCGAGCGTCTTCCAGGTTCTCGGCGTGCAGCCGACGAAAGGACGCGTCTTCACTCCGGAAGAATTTGGCGAAGGCAACGATGGCGTCGTCGTGATCAGCGAGCGGATTTGGAAACGCCGCTTCAATTCCGATCCGCAGTTCATCGGCAAAGAACTTCAGCTCAACGGCCGCACCTACACCGTCGTCGGCATGATGCCGGAGCGATTTCAGTTCCCGCTCCCACTCTTCAATGTTCAGGGCGGCCAGTTCGGACAGAAGGTCGACATCTGGAAGCCGGTCGCCTTCTCGAAGAACGAGCTCGAGAACCGCGGCGGTCGCAACTTCGGCATCATCGGCAGGCTCAAGCCCGGCGTGACTCTCGCGAAAGCGCAGAGCGAGCTCGATACGATCATCGCGAACTGGCATTCGCGCTTCGCCGACAACTACAAACCGGCGACGAAATTCGGCGCGTCACTCTACGCGTTGCACGAGCAGGTGATCGGCAGCATGCGCATGGGATTGTGGATTTTGTCCGCGGCGGTTGGGCTCGTCCTGCTCATCGCCTGCGCGAATCTAACCACCATGTTGCTCGCGCGTGCCGGCGCGCGTGAACGCGAGTTCGCCATCCGCGCCGCGCTCGGCGCAGGCGCTGGACGACTCGTTAGGCAAACACTCACCGAAAGCGTTTTGCTCGCGCTCATCGGCGGCACGGGTGGCGTAATGCTCGCGGTTTGGGGCGTCGATGTTCTGAAACGCATCACCGCAGCGACTGTCCCGCGCGTCAGCGAAGCGAATCTCGACTTGCGCGTTCTCATGGTGACGCTCGTCGTCTCCGTGATCACCGGCATCGTCTTCGGTCTCATCCCCGCGCTCGCGAGCACCAAGCCCGAGCTGACCGAAGCACTGAAAGAAGGCGGCCGCGGCTCGACCTCCGGCGTTCGCCGCAATCGCATCCGCAACGGGCTCGTCATCGCCGAAGTCGCACTCGCTCTCGTCCTGCTAGTCGGAGCGAGTTTGTTGCTCAAGAGCTTCGTCCGTCTGCAGCGAGTCGATCCCGGCTTCGATCCGCACAACGTCCTCACCATCGAGGTCTCGCTGCCCGTCGCGAAATACGCGCGCGGCAAACCCGTCGACGACTTCTACAAAGAATTCGTTAGGCGCGTGCAAGCACTGCCGGGCGTGGAAGCCGCCGCGCTCACCAGCATTCTCCCGCTCAGCGGCACGAACAGCGATAGCTCCTTCACCATCGAAGGCCGCGATACGAGCGTCGAGAAAGTCTATCCCGACGAAGAGATCCGCAGCGTCACGCCGGATTATTTCAAGGTTCTGCACGTCCCGCTGCTCAGCGGCCGCTACCTAGACGAGCGTGATAACGCCGACGCGCCAAAGGTCGTGATCATCAACCAGGCGCTCGCGAAGAAATGGTTCTCGAACCAGGACCCGATCGGCAAGCGCATCACGTTCAGTGATCCGAAAAAGCCGGACATCGACTGGGTCACGATCGTCGGCGTGGTCGGCAGCATGCGCCATCAAGGCCTCGAGCTCGACCCGAAGCCCGAGTATTACGTCGCGCACGCGCAGAATACGTATCGCGGCATGATCCTCGCCGTGCGGAGCAAACAAGATCCGCGCTCGCTCGCCGACTCGATCCGCAAAGAGCTGCGCCAGCTCGATCCGGAGTTGCCTGCCGCGAACGTGCGCACGCTCGAGCAAGTCACGTCTGACTCGATCGCGCCGCGTCGTCTCAGTGTTGTCCTCATCGGCGTCTTCGCCGCGGTCGCGCTCGTGCTCGCGAGCGTCGGCATCTACGGCGTGATGTCGTTCCTCGTCGTGCAACGCACGCACGAGATCGGTGTTCGCATGGCGCTCGGCGCCACGCGCCGCGACGTCCTCGCGCTCGTCATCACGCGCGCCGCACGGCTCGTCATCATCGGCACTGTGATCGGTCTCGTTCTCGCGATCATCTCCACCCGCGCACTCGGCGCGATGCTCTACAACGTCGCCGCGTTCGACCTCACCACCTTCGCGGTCGTCACCTTCGCGCTCGCGTTGGTCGCCTTAATCGCGAGTTACATCCCCGCGCTCCGCGCCACGCGCGCCGACCCAATGCTCGCCCTCGCGCATAACGCCTAACAAGTCATGAGCGTGCTTCTTTACGACATTCGCTACGGCTTGCGAATGCTGCTGAAGCACAAAGGCTTCACCGCCGTTGCCGTCATTGCACTCGCGCTCGGCATCGGTGCGAACACCGCCATCTTCAGTCTGGTCAACGGCATTCTCCTGCGCCCGCTGCCCTTCCCCCAAGCGGAACGCATCGTCTATTTCGAAGGCAAGAATCCGGCGCAGGGAATCACCGACAGCAACATTTCGTTTCCTGATTTTACCGACTGGTCGAAACAGACTGACCTCTTCGCGAGCACTGCCGCGTATTACACCGGGAGCGCGAATCTCGCGGCGGACGGCGCCGAGCCAGAGCGTGTCCCGCGTGCGGGCGTTACCGTCGGGTTCTTCAACGTGCTCGGCGTGCAGCCGGCCCTCGGTCGCGCCTTCATCGCGGAAGACGATCAGCCGAGCGGCTCGACGGCCGCGATCGTCAGCGAGGGTTTGTGGAAACGGCGCTTCGGTTCTGATCCGAACATCGTCGGTAAACAAGTTACGATCAGCGCGCGCTCGCTAACGATCGTCGGTGTGATGGCAGCGGGCTTCGAATATCCGGAGCAGACGCAAATCTGGGTCACGAGTGCTCTCAATCCGGCTGAAGAACCACGCGACAATCGCTCCATCTCCGCGATCGCGCGGCTGCGGGACGGTGTCGATCTTGCGCGTGCACAGGCGCAAATCAGCGCGGTGAACGCGCGCCTCGCGCTCGAATTGCCCGACACCAACAAAGGTTGGGACGCTCGCCTTTCCATCTTGCGCGACCGAATTGTGCGTGAGGCGCGGCCAGCGTTGCTCGCATTGCTGGGTGCGGTCGGATTCGTCCTGCTCATCGCCTGCGCGAATGTGGCCAACCTGCTTCTCGCCCGCGCCGCCGCGCGCCAGAAAGAGGTGGCGGTTCGCGCTGCTATGGGAGCGAGTCGCGCACGACTCGTTAGGCAAATGCTCACCGAAAGCTTGCTCCTCTCCGCTATCGGCGGTTTCGCGGGAATGCTCCTCAGCATTTGGCTGAAGGATACCTTGCTCGCGATCATTCCCGAAAACGCGCCGCGCCTCAATGAGGTGAGAATTGACTACGTCGTGCTCGCCTTTGTCGTCGGCGTTTCAGCCCTGACCGGCATCATCTTCGGCCTTATCCCCGCGCTCTCGGCCTCGAAGCTCGACGTCAGCAGCGCGCTCAAGGAAGGCGGCCGCACCGGCGAAGGTCATCGCCGCACGAGCGCGCGCTCTCTACTACTAATAGGCGAAGTCGCGCTCTCGCTCGTGCTGCTCGTCGGCGCCGGCTTGCTCATCAAGAGCTTCGTCCGCCTGCAGGATGTGCGGCCGGGATTCAACCCGCACAACGTCCTCGTCACATCGATTTCTATTCCCGCGGCGAAATACAAGGACGCACAGCGGCCCGCCTTCTTTCGCGAGCTGAAGCAACGACTCGACAACTTGCCAGGCGTGCGCGCGGTCGGTGGCGGGGTCAATCTCCCACTCGGCGCGAGCGATTACGGTCTTGGTCGTGCGTTCATTCCGGAAGGACGGCCCCTTACGATCGATGAATCAAAAGACGCGAGCTACTCCATCGTCACGGGCGATTACTTCCGCGCGCTCGAGATTCCGCTCCTGGCCGGACGCGTCCTGGACGAGCGCGACAGCGCCGACGCGCCAAAAGTCGCGATCGTCAACGAGTCGTTAGCCAAACGAGTCTTCGGCTCGGCGTCCGACGCGATTGGTAAACGCCTCGCCGTCTGGCGCGACGAGAAATTTCTGCGCGAGATCGTCGGTGTCGTGGCCGATACAAAATCGACCGCGCTCGACATGGAGAGCGGCGCGCAGATCTACGTCCCGCACGCGCAGGATCCGCAATGGAACTTCATGGCGCTGGTGATTCGCACCACGACCGATCCTTCATCGCTCGCGCCCGCGGTGCGTCGCGAAGTGCAGGCGATCGATAAGGATCAGCCGGTCTACAACGTCCGCACCATGGACGATGTAGTCATGAACTCGTTAGGTACGCGCCGCGTCTCCATGCAGCTCTTCACCGTCTTCGCCTGCGCGGCGCTCCTGCTCTCCGCTGTCGGCATCTACGGCGTGATGGCCTACTCGGTCACGCAACGCACGCAGGAAATCGGCATTCGCATGGCGCTAGGCGCGCAGAAATCGGACGTGCTTCGACTTGTGGTTAGGCAAGGCATGACGCTGACGATCGTCGGCGTCATTGCCGGCCTGGCCGGCGCGTTCGCGCTCACGCGGTTGCTCGCGAATCTGCTCTTCGGCGTCGGCGCGAGTGACCCCGCGACGTTCATCGCAATTTCACTTCTGCTTATCGCAGTCGCCTTCATCGCCTGCTATCTGCCTGCGCGGCGCGCCGCCAAACTCGACCCAATGATCGCACTGGCGCGGAATGCCTAACGAGTGATGCACGAGCTCCGTTACGCGCTCCGCACTCTGCTGAAGAGTCCCGGCTTTTCGTTCGTCGCGATCGTCACTCTTGCTCTCGCGATCGGCGCGAACACGTCGCTCTTCAGCTTGATCAAAGGCGCCTACTTCGATGGTTTGCCGTATCCGCACGCGCGCGAAATTCTGACGATCGACGCTGAGAACCCGAATAGCGGCCAGACAGATCTTCCGCTCTCAGGGCCGGAGTTCGTGGCGCTCGCTGAGCAAAGCCGCACGCTCGTCCGGCCGACGGCTCTGATCGGCACGTCATTCAATCTCACCGGCGAAGGTGATGCTGTGCGGTTCCGCGGCTTGCGCGCGAGCGCGAACTTCTTCGCCATGGTCGGCGTGCAGCCGATGCTCGGTCGCCTCTTTGCCGACGAGGAACAACGGCCGGGGAACGAGCGCGTC
>JBJMWV010000337.1:0-9542 GCA_045809985.1 Chthoniobacterales bacterium
AACGTCTTCACTACCGTGCCGGATTTCGCGTCGATCTTCTCCGGATACTGCGCGCGGTAGCTGTTCTCCAGGGCCTGCATGGCCGCGAATGCCTGCTCCTTCGTCACGCCGGGTTTCAGCCGGCCAACTGCGCGCAGGAACGCGGTCCCGCGCATCATCCTTTCATGCGAGAACCCCGGAATGACGAGTGGCTTGGTCGTCCAGATGTCGGCGTTCGGGCCGGTCCATGAGATCGGCAGCGTCGGGATCACACCGACAATCGTGTGCGCGACGCCATCGAGCGTCAGCGCGCGGCCGATGACGTTCGGGTCGGAACCGAGCCGCGCTTTCCAGAAACGTTCCGTGATCACGGCAACGTCAGCGCCTTCTTCTTCTTCAGGCAGAAACGTGCGGCCGCGGGTCGGCCGCAGACCGAGAACGTCGAAGTAATTCGAGGTCGTCTTGAAGAGCGGGACCTGGAACGGATCCCCTAATCCCGTGACTGTCGCGGCCGCGCCGTTCTCCGCCGCGAAGCCGTCGAACACAGTTTGCCCGTCGCGGAAGTGAATGTAGCGCGGCGCGGAGAGCGGGAAATCGACCGTCTGCTCTCTGAAGTGTGAGAAGACGTGGAGCACGCGCGCGGGCTCTTTGAACGGCAGGCCTTTCAGGAACAGATCGTTGATCAGGCTGAAGATTGCCGTGTTGAGCCCAATGCCGAGCGCGAGCGTAAGCAGCGCGAGCAGGGTGAAACCGGGCGTTTTGAAGAGCTGACGAAGCGCGAAGCGGAAGTCCGTGGTCATAAGCGGTAAAGAAGAGATGCGGCCTAGACTATCTATGGATTCAAAAAAGATGGCGAGCGCGAGCTTTTGTCTATTCGCGTGATTAGGCGACTGTCACAGCACGCGACGACGAATCAATCTCGGGCGATTTCGTCGAAGCTCTCCAGGTCCTGCGGCCCAGCCAATGAACACTCAACGCAAACCGATCATCGTCGTTCTTGGGATGATCTCGACCATGCCGGTCGGGGGTGTGATTTGGCAGACGCTGCATTATCTGATCGGCTTCCAGCGACTCGGGTTCGACGTTTTCTACGCGGAGGATCACGGGATGCCCGCCGCGATGTTCGCCGATGAAGTAGATCCGGATGGCAGCGCTCGCGCCGCCGACTTCCTCGCGCGAATTTTGGGCCGCTTTGATCTCGATGCGCGCTGGTCGTATCACGCGTGGAGCGGAGAGGAACGTTATTACGGCATCGCGAAGCGCGAGATCGAGCGTGCCTACGACCGCGCGGCGGCAGTGATCAACCTGCACGGCGGAACAGTCCCGCGAGCAAAACACAAGCGCGGTGGCGCGTTCATCTATTTGGAAACTGATCCCGTCGCACCGGAGGTCGAATTGTATAACGGCGTCACGAAAACCGAGGAGTTCCTCGATCAGCACACCGCCCATTTTACGTTCGGGGAAAATCTCGGCAGCCCTGACAGCAAGGTGCCAGTGCCGGTGAAATATCGCTTCCACCCCACACGTCAGCCGATCCTTTGCGATCTTTGGCGCGATCACAACTTCGCACCGCGCGAGCCGTTCACGACCATTGCGAATTGGCGACAGCCAGTGCGCGAGATGACGCTCGATGGCGAGACGTACTCGTGGAGCAAACACTGGGAGTTCATGAAGTTTCTCGACCTGCCGAAGCGGACCGAGCAATCGTTTGAACTCGCGCTGAGCAGTTATGAAGAAACCGATCGCGACATGCTCCAGGCGCACGGCTGGCGTGTGGTCCGCGCCTTGGAGTTCTCGCGAGACATGGATGCTTATCGCGAATACATCTGCAGCTCGCGTGGCGAATGGACGGTGGCGAAGGATCAAAACGTGCGGCTGCGGAGCGGCTGGTTTAGCGACCGTGCGGCAACTTATCTCGCGGCGGGACGGCCGGTCGTGACGCAGGAGACTGGATTCGGCAACGTCCTTCCGACAGGAACTGGGCTGTTCGCGTTCTCGACGATGGAAGAGGTCGTGAGCGCGATCCGCGAAATCAACTCGGATTACAGACGTCACTCGCGACGCGCAGCCGAAATCGCGCGTGAACATTTTGATGCCGAGATGATCCTCTCCAAGCTGCTGCGCGAAGCCGGCGTCGAATTGCCGCGGCGTGCGCGGGAAGCCGTGACTACGTGAGCGACGAGGGATCTGAGCGGTTTCTGATCGTCAATGCAGATGACTTTGGCCTAACGAGTGGCGTAAATCGCGGCATCATAGAAGCGCACGAACGGGGCATCGTCACCAGCGCGAGCCTGATGGTCCGCGGCGCCGCGGCGAAAGAAGCCGCCGCGTATGCCCGTGCTCATCAGCAACTCAGCGTCGGGCTCCACATTGATCTCGCCGAATGGCGATTTCGCGGGGGCGAATGGATCCCGGCCTACCAAGTAGTCGATGCCTCGGATCCAGCCGCGGTCGAGCGGGAATGCGAGCGTCAACTTCGCACGTTCCGCGATCTGATGGATTCCGAGCCAACCCATCTGGATTCGCATCAGCATCTGCACCTCTCCGAGCCTGCGCGATCAGTGATTGCCACGCGGGCGCTGAATCTTGAAGTGCCGCTACGGAGCTGTTCTCCGCTGATTACCTATTGTGGCAGCTTCTACGGACAAACCGGAGAGGGCGAACCTTACCGCGAAGGCATCTCTGTTCCAGCACTCGTTAGGCTAATCGAGAACTTGTCGCCGGGCTGGACGGAACTTGGATGTCATCCTGGTTACTCTGACGGTCTCGATTCCGTCTACTTACACGAACGCGAAGAAGAACTTCGAGCGCTCTGCAGTGCTGACGCGCGAGACGCGCTGCGCTGCTGCGATG
The DNA here is from genome assembly GCA_045809985.1 of Chthoniobacterales bacterium. Lineage (GTDB taxonomy): Bacteria > Verrucomicrobiota > Verrucomicrobiia > Chthoniobacterales > UBA10450 > JACCTI01. The sequence goes on from JBJMWV010000337.1 coordinate 2,833, forward strand.
TGCAGCTCCGGTCGTTTGCCGAAGCTCCCGATCGTCGGCGCGCCTCCACGCGGGATTGAAGGCGCGCCGCGATTTCGGGTTAATTCCTACTTAGCTGGATGACCGTCGCAAGCGAAACCATTGTGGCATTTCTTCGCCACTGGTGTCACCAAGATTCATCTTTCAATTCGTTGCGTGCCCGCTTTAAAGCCTCTGTTCTGGGTAGGGACAGTTCTGTGATAGTAGAACAGCTAACCGGATCGGGGGATCGGACCAGGATGCCGGCTAGGTTGCGCCTGGTTAGTCCAGGTTCTTGTTCGCGGCGTTTTGGTCGAGCGAGTTCTGATCGAACCCTTTCTGGCCAGCGACATTCTGGTTCAACGAGTCCTGGTTGAAGCTATCCTGGTTAACCGCATTTGGGTTCACGATGCGGCCGACGCCGCCTTTCGCATCTTTCTTCGGCGCGAGGTCCTCGACCTTCACGTCTTTCTTAGTGTCATCAGGCATTTTAGTTACTCCTTGGTGTTTTGGGTTGGTAGTTCGGTGTCGGTTTCGCCGAAAACAAATTGCCGTCCACCGCTGACGCTTTGTTTGGGAATCAAGTCATCAAGGCGGATCAATTTGTCCTTCGTGTTTTCCTGCTGTTGATCTTTCGAATCATTAGCTCGCGCACCTTTGTTTTCTTTTGATGCACTCACCTGCGAATCCTATTACCACGCTGCGTGCCAGCTTTCGGCAAAGGCAAGAAACTGCGACTCACCTCACAGTCGCGCGTAGAGTTCCTGCCTCGTAAGGAAGCCGTTAGTAGCAGCGAAAGATTTATTGTCATGGCGTCTGCGTCAGGCGTGAACGGCATCCTCCGTGGCCTCATTTCGCTCACGTGCTGGTCGCGAATTCGAACCGTTGGCCTCAACATCAACCATCTCACGCAAATAGCGCGCTAAAGTAGACCTTGAGATACCTAGGAGCTTCGCTGCCACGCGTTGATTCTGGTTGCTCCGATCATAGACAAAGCGTGCGTGACGATGAATAGCGGCAGACAATGTTAGATCATTTGTGCCGTTGCTCGGTAGGATCTCCGCTTTCGAGTCGGCCGCTGTCGCTTGCTGTTGATCCTTCGCGAAAGGGAGATCGGGCGAGAAGATTACGTGCTGCGGCAGGATGACTTCGCCTTCGCAATACAGCGTCATCGTACGAACGGCGTGACTTAGCTCGCGAAGATTCCCGCGCCACTCGTGGGCAAGCAGGCGCGCCATCGCTTCAGGATGGATTGCGGTGATGTTCTTCCCCTCACGCAACGCTGCGGCCTTTAGTTCAGCAGCAATCAAGGCCGGCAGTTCTTCGACGCGCTCGCGCAGCGGCGGAATCAGGAGCGTGAGCCCGTTCAGGCGATGAAAGAGATCTTCGCGAAACTTCCCCTGCGCGACGCGTTCACGCAGTGAGCAGTTTGCCGCGCAAATGATCCGGACGTCACAACGCAACATCCGCTCGGAGCCGAGCCGCTCGAATTCGCCGTACTCCAGTACCCGCAGGATTTTCACCTGCGCGAGCGCGCTCATTTCTGAAATCTCATCGAGGAAAAGTGTCCCGCCGTGCGCGAGCTCGAACTTTCCTTTCACCGCCTGTTGCGCGCCGGTGAATGCGCCGCGTTCATGACCGAAAAGTTGGCTCTCGAGGAGCGTGTCGCTCATCGCCGACGCGTTGAACGAAACGAATGGCTGACGAGCACGAAGCGAAGAGTTGTGGATCGCGTGTGCGAGTAGCGTCTTGCCGGTTCCGGTTTCGCCGAGCAGGACGACCGGGACGTCTGATTTGCATGCCATTCCGGCGAGCCGGAGGCAATGCGCCATCGCTTCGTTCGTCGTCGTCAGGTCTTCGAGCTTTAGATTGGAGAGCGCGGCTTGCATCACTCGTTAGTCTCGCGTGTTCTCGCGCAGCTGGCGGATTGGCTCAAAGGCGTACTCGATTGGCGTGCGTCGCCCGACGATGATGCGCGCTTCCCCTTTCATCCCGACGCGCAACGCGAGCGGCTTACGAGTCGCGCTCGGCAGAGGACCATCGAGCGAAGCGACCGCGACGAAACGTGGACCTTCCGGTGCGACGATCGCGGACGGGCTGATCCATTCGAGTTTCGCGTTCACCGCTCCGTACCGCTGATACGGAAAGGCGGCGAAGAAGAGCCGCGCTTTCTGCTCTGCTGCGAGTTTCGGCAAGCCGGCCTCTGCGACTAACAGCCGCGCGCGCGGCTGCGCATCGAGACGCGCGAGCTGGCAAAGTTCCTGCCCGTTTTGCACGACGCTGCCGACGCTTCGCTGCGCAACAGAAAGAACAACCGCGTCGTACGGGGCGCGCACTTCGAGCATGTTCTCATGCGTGTTCTCGAGATCGTTTTTCAACGCCGCGAGCCGGTATTTGATCTTCTCGATCTCAGTCGCGTCCTGTCCACGCTGCCGAGCGTGATCCATCTCCATCTTTTCGCGTTCGAGCGTCACCTGCTGGAGCGTGCGTTGCGCGGCGCTCCAATCCTTTTCGGAACCGGCGAGCTCGAGCCGCAGCTTCAAGAGCTCGACCTGTGAGATGCCGCCGCTGCTCGAGAGCCTGTCCATTCGCTCGACCAACTCGCGACTGGTAAGGGCATGCTTCTCGCGAAACTTCACCTCGCCTTCAGCCTGCGCGATCTCCTGCTCCTTAATCTTGAGCTGCGCAGTGTAGGCGGAATCCGTGCTGGCGAGGCTTTCTTCCCGCTGGCGTAAGTCTTCGCCGAACGTGCGAAACTGCGTGTCCAGCGTTCGCACTTCATCCGAGCGCAGCTCGAACAACTCCGCGCCGGCTTTCACGGTGTCGCCTTCGTTGACTGAGACGCGATTCACGATCGCCGCGTGCGGTGATTGGACTGGATCGCCGCCATCCTTCGGCACGAGCACAAACGGACACGCGACTGTTTCGGGGAGATGGACAACGAGCGAGGCAATCAGCGCGATGACGAAAAACGCGATGAAGAGCCACGCCATCATGCGCAGCACCCACGCCGGTGGATTCTGCGGCAACATGTCGGACTCCGTCTCGAGCGAAGGTCGCGATGAAAGCAACGTAGCCATGCGTCAGATTCCGAGTTGCTGGCTCGATAGGTAGAAATACAGGCCGCGCTGCGCCATAAGCTCATCGTGGTCACCTACTTCAGCGACCATTCCTTTCTCGAGCACTACAATGGAATCCGCTTCCCGGATGGTGCTGAGACGATGTGCGATGACGATTGTCGTTCTCCCCGTCATCAACCGCGCGAGGTTATCCTGAATTGCGCGCTCCGATTCTGTGTCGAGCGCGCTCGTCGCCTCATCAAAAATCAAAATCGGCGGATTGTTGTAAATCGCTCGCGCGATTGCGATGCGCTGCTTCTGTCCGCCGGAAAGCGAGAGGCCCGATTCGCCGATCTTCGTCTCGTATCCCATCGGCAATCGCATGATGAAGTCATGCGCCGCAGCTGTCTGCGCCGCGGTGAGCACGCGATCGAGATCCGGCTCCGCATCGCCGAACGCGATGTTCTGCGCGATCGAGTCATTAAACATGTGATTCTCCTGCAGCACCATTCCGATATGCCGCCGAACGTCGCGGTAGTTGAGTCGCTTCAGGTCCGTGTGATCGAAGAGAATCGTGCCCTCCGTCGGCTCGAGCAGACCAGCGATCAGTTTGATCAACGTTGTCTTGCCGCAACCGCTGCGACCGACAAAGGCGATCATGCGTCCGGGTGCGAGATCGAGGCTGATGTTCGAGAGAATGTTCGGCGCTTCCGGCCCGCCGTACTTGAACGAGACGTTCCGTATCTCGATCCGGCCTTCGAGGCTGTGCACCGGCGTTAAGCGCGAGCGATCACGCCCCTGCTCCGGCTCCTGCTCGAAGATGTCGTTGAGCCGATTCAACAACACAGAGGCGAGCTGCATGTTGTCCCAGACACCGAGCGTGCGCAGGATGCCGCCGTAAGCCATCGCGGTCAGCGTACTGAAGGCGACGAATCCACCGACGCTGAGCTTGCCCTCCATCACCTGATTCGCGCCGACCCAGAGGAAGACCGCGGTCGAAAGCATGCCAATCGTCTGCAGCATGCTGTCGTAGGACATGACGATGAAACTGCTGCGGAAGATCTTCTTCGAGACGGCGAGGAACTCGTTCAGCATCGTGTCGCGAAACACCGACTCCGCGGCGGCTGCTTTGACGGCTTCGATGCCTTTGATCGCGTCGATCTGATGCGAGCTGTATTTGCCCTGTGCTTCTTCCACACTCGCGAAGAGCGGCCGCAGCACCTTGAACGAGAAGTACATCAACCCGACGTAGAGCGGCGTCGTCGCAAGAAACGCGAACATGAGCGACGGGCTGTAGACCGTCATGAGGAAGAGCGCTCCGGTTAACGAGACCAGCGCGAGGATCGCGCCAATCCCCTGTCCCACGGCGAACTGCCGTACCTGCTGCGCGCCCGCGAGCCGCCGTTGAATATCGCCCGTGCGTCGGCTGGTGAAGTAGGTCATCGGCAGCGAGAGCAATTGCCGGCTGAGGAAATCGAGAATCGCGGTGTCGAGCCGCACTGCGGTGAAGGCGAGCAGGTATTGCTGCAACAGCGACGACGCCTGGACGAAGAACAGCGCCGCGGCCATTCCGAGCAGGATCGTTTTGAGCAAGCCGATGTCCCGCTCGACAATGACCTTGTCGACGACCATCTGCGTGAAGATCGGGAAGAGCATTTGCAGGCAGGTCACCGCGACCGCGAGGCAGATCACCTGGAGCAAGGTCGTCCTGTGCTTCGCGATGAACGGGACAACCCACGCGAGCGTCGGTTTGCTCTCCGGTGCTTGCTCGAACGCGGTGGTGTAATCGAAGAGCGCGGCGTAGCCGGACCAGTTCAGCTCAAATTCTTTCCGTGGAATTTTGCGAATGCCGATCGCCGGATCCGCAACGCGAACGAACTTCTCGTTCACGTCGAAGAGCACCATCCAGTGGTTGCCTTCCCAATGAACGATTGAAGGCAACGGCATGTTCGGCAGATTGCGCACTGAAACTTTGAGGGCGCGCGCGGCGAGCCCGAGCTCGGTCGCGGCGCGGCAAATTGCCTTCAGGCTCGTGCCGTCAGTCGATGTGTGACAGAGCTGCCGAATTCTCGTTAGGCTAACTTTGCGACCGAAGTGCCGGCAGACCATGCCGAGGCTGGCCGCGCCGCAATCCATCTCGTCGATCTGGCGCACGTGCTCGACCTTACGGATGCGATGCGCGCGTTTGCGGAAGTAGCCATGCTCGTCGGCGAAAGTATCGGCGCCATTGCGATCCAGCTGCGGTTTCGCTCCGTCGTCGATCGCCGTTTTGTTGAACGCCTTGGTTTCCGCGGGGAGCTCTTCGACGCTGAAGTCGAGCGGCACGCGCGCTTCAGTTTTGACCTGATACTGCGCGAGCCGTTCTTCGAGCAGTTTGCCGAAATCGGGGAAGTTCTTCTTCAGGTCCTGAACTGCATCGGGCGCGAGTGCGAGCAGGCGACAATCGCTGAATGCCTCGACGTTCGCGGCGCGCGCTGAACCATTCAGAATCGAAAGCTCGCCGAAGAAATCGCCATCGCGATAGAACGCGAGGTTCTGTTGTTTGCCATTCAGCCCCGCGAAGGCACGCGCGCGACCTTTCTCGAGGATAAACATCGGCCCGGCAGGTTCACCTTGCCGGATGATCAGATTGCCTTTCGGCACTTCAACCGGCGCGAGCTTCTCGATCACGCTGCGCAACGCCGGCGTGGGCAGACGGCCGAAGTTGCTGAATTCGTAAAGGAATCCCTGCAGCGCGCGGTGTCGTTTCGTGACCTCGACCTGCTCGCGCAGGTCGGGATTGTAGGTGCAGAGATCGAGAAAATCAGAGCGCGCGAGCCGCAGGACAGCGACGGACGTGCTGCAACGAATGGACGCATTGCGCGTTCCGCCTTCGCCGAGTGCCGCTTCGCCGAAGACATCTCCCGGACGCAGAGTAGCGAGCGAGATTTCGTTGCCGTTCTGGTCCGTCTTGATCGCGCGAGCGCGGCCGGAAATCAGGACGTAAAACGCATCCGCGGGCGCGCCTTGATGCACGATCACATCCCCAAACTCGTAGCGCTCCTCTTTCAGAAGCGGTCGCAAATCTTCCAGATGCTTCTCCGGAAGGAAGCGAAAGAGCGACGTGCGCTGCAGGATCTCTTCGTCTTGCGCTTTCATGCGGGGGCACCTGGCCTAAGCGGCCATTGAATGCGGCCCGACGTGAGGTCGGTGAAATGCCGCTGCAGAATCCGATCTTCAATCCGCGCGCGGACCTGCGGGTCCTCCACGTTCGGTTCGTGTTTTGCGAGCAAGCGCGAGAGCACGAAACCATCTTCGCGCGGTATCGGATCGAGGATGCTACCGGTCGTTAGGCTAAGGAACTTCTGCTGCTGATCCGCCTGCACTTCCTCGAGCAGCATCTCTGTCCGTCGAAATGGATAGCGGCCCTCGTGCGCGACTTCCGCCATCGACATGCCGTCGTCGCGCACACACATGAGCGCTTCGTTCGCGGCGTGGCGCGACTCGAGCTCCATCATCTCCACCTCGAGGCGCGTAAGCGGTAAACGCAACGACGTCAGCTCGCGCTTGATCGCTTCCGGCGTGAGAACTTTTTCGCGAACTTCCTCGTACGCGGCCTCGAGTTCGCGCATTTCGTTGAACCACACTTCATCGCGCCCGATCGGTTGCAGCCAA
>JBJMWV010000338.1:0-6089 GCA_045809985.1 Chthoniobacterales bacterium
GATGGGCTGGTTCAAGCCAGTCACCGCAGTGGTAACCTGCAGATTCGGATCGAGTATTGTGAGCGGAGTCGTATCCGCCTTGAGATTGCATCCGACCACGAGGAAAAATCCCGCGCCGATTGCCAACCGCCTACTGAGTGCTTTCATAGTGCTTTCATAGTGCTCCACCCCTCTTTAATCTTGCGCGCGCCCTGATTAAACGGGAACGCCGGAACTACCGCGAGACTACTCAGCGGGTTTCGTCGGAGACAATTTCTTCAGTAAAAACAATAGGTAACAGAATCGTTACTTTTGCGGACTGCATGACAATGCTACCGCCTCTGTGCGCAAAATATCTCGCATTGCCCGCTCGATTGACGCCGCGCCCTCGCTAAGCTTCGCCGCATGACGAAGCGCGACCTCATTCAGCGCCTGCTCGATCCGGGCGTCATCGCCATCATCCGCGCCGATTCCGACAAGAATGTGCCGGAAGCAGTGGACGCTCTCGTCCGCGGCGGCGTGAACGCGGTCGAGATGACACTCACCACACCGAATGCGCTCCGGCTCATCTCGCAATTGAGCAAGCGCTTCGCCGGCACCGCAGAAATTGGTGTCGGCACTGTGCTCGAGGTCGGCATGGCACGCGCGGCGATCGACGCCGGTGCGCCATTTGTCGTCACGCCGATCATCAATCCCGAAGTGATCCGCTACTGCAACGCGCGCGACATTCCGATTATCGCCGGCACCTGTACTCCCACGGAAGCTTACAACGCGCACCGCGCGGGAGCTGACTTCATCAAGATCTTCCCCATCGGCCTTCTCGGCCCCGCTTATATCAAGGCGATGCTCGCGCCGCTGCCGATGCTGAACATCATCCCGACCGCAGGCGTAACATTGGAGAATGCGGGCGACTTCGTTGCCGCGGGCAGTGTTGCCGTAGGTGCAGGCGCGAGCCTCATTTCGCCGGACGACCTGGCGAAGGCGAATTGGGAGAACGTGAGTACGCGCGCGACCGCTTTTGTAAAGGCGGTCCGCGAGGCGCGCGCCGCTACTTAGCCTTACCGCCTAACGACTACTGGCGTGCCGATGTGCACCGCGTTGTAGAACTGCCGCGCGCGCCAGTACGGCATGCGGATGCAGCCATGCGATGCCGGCACGCCCGGCAGGTACCCCGCGTGTAAGCCATAGCTCGGCGAGAATTCGACGAAGAACGGCATTGGCGCGCCGAGAAAGTGCGTCCCGCGCGGTTTGGAATCACGGCGAATATCGACGTTCGGCCTAACGACTCGTCCGCGCAGATCAACGTAATCACCATAAAGTCCGGAGCGATGATGCTCCTCTTTTCGGATGACACTGAAACTTCCGATCGGCGTGCGATGTCCTTCGCGCCCGCTTGAGATTCGCGACGCCGCGCTCACGTGCTTACCGCGATAGAGGTAAGCCTGTTGATGGCTCAGATCGACGACGACGCGCGCACGGCCGGAATGCCGCTCCGGAATGTGCGTCGCGACCATGTCACCGACCGTGCTGCACGCATTCAGGCCGAGCACGGTCGCGGCGCAAAACGCGAGGAGAGCGATGCGATTCATGCACGTTCATCGGGCGACGACACCTCCCCGCGTGCATTGCTTGCAGCGTGAAGCGCGCGAAGTGATGAGAAGCGCGCATGCTGCCGCACTTGCTCACCCTCTGTTTCTTCTCGATCACGGCAGGCTTCGTCGATGCCGCAGTCGGCGGCGGCGGACTGATTCAACTTCCGGCCGCGCTCATCCTGCTTCCTGGCGTGCCGATCCCCACGATTTTCGGGACAAACAAATTCTCCTCGCTCTTCGGCACCAGCCGCTTCGTTCGCATCCTCTTCCTCGTTGTCGTGTGCGGCTTGGTGGTAAAGCTCACGCAGACGCTGCGCTGGCCGTGAGATATCCGATCATGTCTCGATGGCTCGTATGGAAGACGTCATCTCTCCATTAGTGGGCAGCTAATCACTCGTTAGGCGATGACGCGCAGCGCATCGAGCCGTACTTTTTTTGCTTCTATCTTGCGTGTTTTCGGATTCAAATCGGGCAGTCCGCCGCCCATGAGAACACTCGCCGCACTACTCGCTACGTTGACGCTGCCCTTCACGAGCTGGGCGGCATCGACGATCAACAGCACTAACGCCTTCAGCTATGGCGCGAACATCGGTTGGATGAATTGGAGGACGAGCGCGGCCGATGGCGTCAGCATCGGTGAGTATATTTGCTCCGGGAACATCTACGGAGCGAATGTCGGCTGGATCAACCTCGGCAACGGCGTGCCGGTGAATCACATTCAATACTCGAACAGTTCGGCGACCGACTTCGGTGTGAACTATTCGATCGATCCGATGCTGCCGAACAAGGCGATCCTGCGTGGCTTCGCTTACGGCGCGAACATCGGCTGGATCAATTTCGAGAATACCGGCAATCCGCGGATTCGTTTCTCCGATGGAAAACTCGAAGGGTATGCGTGGTCGGCCAACTGCGGCTGGATCAATCTAGGCGACGGCAGTTTCAATCTGCAGACAGATACGATTGCGCCCGGCGTCGACAGCGATGGGGACGGCATGGCGGACGCGTTTGAATTCCTGTACTTCGGCGATCTCTCGCATGGAGCGCTGACTGACACCGATGGCGACGGCATGACCGACGTGCAGGAGTATCTGGAAGGCACCGATCCGAAAGTCGCTGGTGATCGACTGCGCATCGTGACCGTCGCGAACACCGCGCACGACGCATTCAACACCAGCACCCAACTCCTCTGGACAAGCAACGTCTCGCGCCTCTACGCGATCGACACCACGACGGACCTTCGCAACCCGACCAGCTGGACAGATCTACTAATCGATGGCGGACCGAACTCTGTCATTCCATCGATTGGAACGCAGACCATCCGGACGGTAATGACGCCCAATGCGCCGCGGCGTTTCTTCCGCGTCCGCGCGGTGCGTCCGCTGTCGCCGTAGCGGCAAGTGCTCGTTAGACTGCTGGTCATGAAACGATTCGCTCCCGTTCTTTTCCTGCTCGCGCTTGTCAGCGGCGCCTTTGCACAGACCTCAGCGCCGGCCACGGCCGAGTTGACGAAGCTGCTCAATGATTTCCTCGCTGGCGCGAGCCGCAATGACATCGCAATGCATGAGCGTTTCTGGGCGGACGAGTTGATCTACACGGCTTCGTCGGGCCGGCGTAAAGGAAAGGCCGAGATCATGCGCGAACTTCGCGCGGAAGAGAAAGAGCCGAAGAAAGACGAACCGGAGACCACGTACAGCGCGGAAGACATTCGGATTCAGCAATACGGCGACACCGCGATCGTTGCCTTTCGTCTCGTCGGCAAAAGCGGGCAGGAAACGAAGAATTATCTGAACACCGGCACGTTTCTGAAGCGAAACGGCGAATGGCGCGCGGTGGCGTGGCAGGCCACGGTGATGCCGAAGCCCGGCGAGGCAAAGCCTCAGTAGGTGCGCGTCGCCGCGATCTACGATATCCACGGCAACCTCCCTGCGCTGGAGGCGGTGCTGCAGGAGATCCACTCGTTAGGCGTAGATCAGTCGTAGTCGGCGGCGATGTCCTTCCCGGTCCCATGCCGCGCGAATGCATTGATGCGCTGCGCTCGTTGAGTATTCCGACGCAGTTCATTCATGGAAATGGCGACCGTGAAGTGCTGGCCTTCCGGCGCGGCGAAGAATCCTCCGCCGTGCCGGAGCAGTTTCGGGAAGGGATGCGCTGGAATGCGCGGCAATTGCGGCCGGAGGACGAGCATTTCTTAGCAGCGTGGCCATCCACCGCGCGACTGTGCATCGAGCGGTTCGGCGACGTGCTCTTTTGTCATTCCACACCGCGCAATGACACCGAGATCTTCACCCGCCTCACACCGGGCGAGCGCGTCGCCGCGGCGCTGCAAGACGCGAATGCTTCCGCCGTTGTCTGCGGCCACACACACATGCAATTCGATCGGATGATCGGCGATGTGCGCGTGGTAAACGCCGGCAGCGTTGGAATGCCGTTCGGTGAGCCGGGCGCATATTGGCTCCTGCTAAGCGAGAATGTGGACCTTCGCCGCACAAGTTACGATCTCAGCGCCGCCGCAACGCGCATACGCGCGTCCGACTACCCAGGAGCCGAAGAATTTGCCGCGCGCAATGTGCTCGCTCAGCCCAGCGAGGAACAGATCCTCACCGCCTACGCGAACGCCGCGTTGCGGTAGCTGCTGGAAACCGCACGCGTCGCAGCGGCAAACAGCGGGGTAATCGAGGCCTCTCAGCCGGACCAAAACGGACATCGGGTTTCGCGACCCTTAAAGAAACGAGGAGCATCCAGCTCGTTGAAGCCTCTGATGAAGCGGTGAAATCGCGTGGCAATAATCTCTCGAGCCACGGAATTATTCTTGCTCGGAGATGCTATCATCCCTACTCTTCCAACCGCCTCCTCTTCTCTGTCATGAAACGAATTCTCGTTCTCTTTTTAGCGGTCTCGAGCACCGTCTTTTTGGTCTCGTCCGCACGAGCAATAACCGTTGCCACCGACCCGGTCGGATTCGCGAACATTTCGCTCCCGACGAACTCCGAGACGTACATCACGGTGCCGTTCACTCGGCCCGCGGATTTCGTCGGTGCTATCCAATCGGTCAGCACGAACACGATGACGATCACCGGCTCACCGAATCTGGCCGTAAATAAGTATGTCTACTTCGCGGGCAGCCAGCCTAACCACTACTACGCGCTCATCGGCAATGGTGGCAGCTCGAATCCCAAAGAAGGCCACACGTTCCTTATCACGGGAAACAGCGCCAACACGATTACCGTCGATACCTCGGTCGAGGATCTCTCCGGCATCACCGGCAACACGCAGGTTACGGTCGTTCCTTATTGGACCATTGGCACAGTATTCCCGAGCAGCGATGCGGGCGCTTCTTATACCGCGACGAGCTCGAGCGCATCCTTCCAGACGCAAGTCTCAATCCCGAACGAAAACGCGAACGGAATTAACCTGCCTTACCTCGCCACCTACTACTTCAGTAACAACGTCGACGGAACAAATTCGAACGTCGGCTGGCGTCAGCTCGGCGACGCTAACACCACGCCGCACGATGACGACATTCTGCTGCCGGACAGCTACTTCGTGGTGAAGAATCAGAACGGCGCACCTACCCTCCCGCTCACGACCCTCGGCGCTGTTTTAACTAAGAAACTCGCCGTCCCGCTGCGCACCCAGGTTGCCAGCCAGCAGGATAACCCTGCGGCCATTGTTCGTCCGCTCGATGTCCAACTCAGTATGACTGGACTTAACCCGACCGACGGCTCCTTTACCGCGAACGACCAGCTCTTGCTCTTCAGCAATGCGCAAATTGGCTTTGGCAAGCAGCCCGCGATCTACTACCGCGACCCCGCAAGGAACAACATGTGGCGATTGATCGGCGATTCGAGCCTGCTCGATCACGGCAATGATGTCATCCCGCTCGGCACTGGGTTCATCGTCCGCAAAGGCACGACCAACAACGGCGCGAATGTTTTCTGGACCAACAGCTTCCCAGTTCAGGCGGTCAGCGCCGTCTCGCGGATGGTGCATGGCGCAGCCGGCACCTTTGATCTCAACCTGCCTGTTGCCGGCACACCCGGAATCGAGCCGCGTTTACCGGGAGCGAACGGTTACCAGATCGTCGTCACCTTCCCGACTACGGTTAGTTTCAGTAATGCGACGGTCAGTCCCGCCGGTTCCGTCAGCAGCTTCAGCGGCAGCGGCACGAGCACAGCTACGGTTAACCTCGGGTCGGTCGCGACCGGCCAATACGTTACCGTTAACCTGAGCAACGTAAGCGACGGCACGAATCTAAACGACGTCTCAGTCGTCATGGGCATCCTGGTTGGTGACGCGAACGGCGACGGCACAGTTAACGCGGCCGATGCGACGATCACCCGGAACCTCTCCGGTGCGACCGCGACCGCGGCCAACTTCCGCGAAGACTTCAATGCCGACGGTACGATCAACGCCGCGGACGCGACCACTGCGCGCAATAACTCGGGCAAGTCGGTGCACGGCGCGGCGCTCAGTGCGCCGGTCAGGTTAGAAGCGTCGCCGCGGTAGTCGCCCTCGTAC
>JBJMWV010000339.1:0-7600 GCA_045809985.1 Chthoniobacterales bacterium
AACTGGACGCGATTCCCGCGCGCATGCAGAAACGGCCCGAAGTCCTGTCGATGCGCCTGCATCATCTGATGCGGAACAAGCATTGGCCGCGCGCCCTTCGCGTGAGCCGCCTGCTCTGTCGCGTCGCGCCGGACAGCGCAATCGGCTTTCTCCACGCTGGTTTTTGCCTCCATCAGCTCGGCCGCACCTGCGAAGCGAAAGCGCTCCTCGTTCGCGGCCCGATCGCGCTCCTGAAAGACCCGATCTACTACTACAACATGGGTTGCTACGACGCGCTCCTCGGCAACATCCGCGAAGCGGAAGCAAACTTGCGAATCAGTTTTAAGATGGACTCGAGCTTCCGCGATCTGGCGCGCAAAGATCCCGACCTCACGGTCCTACACGGCAAGATTTAATTTCGTCCCGCGCGCGGTAGGCTGCGCGGCATGCAGCTCGACCGCGACGAACTGACGGCACGCATCACGCCGCTTTTCGAGGAAAATTTCTCACACTTCGGCGAACTCGGCGCTGCAGTTTCGATTTGGCAACACGGCGCCGCGGTGCTCGAGCTGCACGGTGGATTTCGCGACGCGCATCGTGAGAAGCCTTGGACCAACGACACGCTCGTTCTCTTCTGGTCCGCGACGAAGGGCCTCGGCAGCGCGTGTTTGCTACACGTCCTGCAGGAGCACGAGATCGGACTGGAACGACGGGTCGCGGAGTTCTGGCCGGAATTCGCCGGCGGCGGAAAGGGCGAGATCACGATCGCGCAGCTGATGTCGCATCAGGCCGGCCTGAGCGCGCTCGATGAACGCGTCGACATCCAGGATTACGAAGCGGTGATTCACGCGCTCGAACGGCAGGCGCCGCTCTGGCCGCCGGGAAGAGCGCACGGATATCACGCGCGGACGTTTGGTTTCCTCCTCGACGAGCTGGTCAGATGCCTAACGAGTCATCGCATTGGAGAATACTGGCGCACGACCTTCGCCGAACCTATGTCGCTCGATATCTGGATCGGCTTGCCGGAAGCGGAGAACGCACGCACCGCGACGATCTATGCTGCGAAAGCCCGCAAGACACCGCCACAGCCGGAGCAGTTCTACCGCGATCTCGCGACGCCCGGCACGTTCGTCCGCAAGACATTCACGTCACCCGCCGGCTTGAATGCAGTGAGCGCGATGAACTTGCCGGCAAATCGCGCGCGCTCGTTCGTCTCGTTAGGCGGCATCGGCAGCGCATCATCGCTGGCCAAGTTCTACGCGATGCTCGCAAACGGCGGCGAAATGAACGGCCGCTACTTCACGCAGGAGACGCTCGCGCAGATGGGCTCGACGCTCGCCTCAGGCATGGACCGCATCTTTGAAATGCCGACGGCGTTCTCCGCCGGGTTCATGCAGAACGCGCCGGATACGCGTCGCATCTTCGGAGCTTCGTCGCGCGCGTTTGGACATCCCGGTGCGGGCGGCAGTCATGCATTTGCCGATCCGGAGAATGGCATCGCATTCGCGTATGCCATGAACCAGATGGAGCAGTCCGTCTTGCCTAACGAGAAGTCGCTACGACTTGTCGATGCACTTTATGCATAGCCGCGGCTTTGGTCGGCGAGGCTAAGCGCGACCGCGCGTAATCGGACCGATCTTCGTGCCAGCCGAATGCGCGATCGGCTGCCGCGGCATTCCAATAAAGCCGGCCAGCGTGACGCCATCCGTCGAGCACAATCCCCTGCTCCAGCGGCTGTCCGCGTGCTGTCAGGACGAGGGCGTTGCTTTCGAGAAAGCTGCCGGGATGCGCGATCGCCCAATGGATTTGCAGCGTCTTCAGGTCCAGCGGTTGCAACGCTGCGAGCAGGTCTTCGGTCCAATGATAGCAGAGCCCCTTCTCGCGCAGGCCGGTGTTTACGAGCCCGTTCTGAAAGACCGCTGGACCTACGATGCGATATTCGCGGGCGAGTTCAGTGCTTCGTGCATAAGCAACTTCCGCAACACGATTCGCTTCCTCAGATCGCACCGTCGGTGATAGCGCGGTGAGCGCGTTGGCGAGCGCAGTTGGTGAATTGGTTCCGCGCGGCATTTCGCCCACACAACCGACGACAAACAGCGGGACGAGGAGGAGGAAGAGGCGATGTCGCATGCTGAGTTCGTGCGTAGGGTTAGAGGATTCCTCATGGCCGCGCATTCGGAAACGTTCGAAGTCCAAACAAAAGGCAAAGGAACCTACGAAATAACAGATCAGGTGGCGCGCGTAGTCCGTAAGAGCGCGATCCGCACCGGAACTGCGGCCGTGTTCCTGCAGCACACGAGCGCGAGTCTTGTTCTCTTTGAAAATGCCGACCGCTCCGCGCGTGTCGACCTGCACGAGTACTTCGAACGACTGGTCCCAGAAGACGCCGATTACTTCACGCACACGGCCGAAGGTGCGGATGATTCCACCTCGCACATCCGCATGGCGCTGACGCGCTCGAGTGAAGTTGTGCCCATCGCGGATGGCGAACTGCAGCTCGGCACGTGGCAGGGCATCTTTGTTTTCGAGCATCGCCGCGCCGCGCATCGACGTCGTGTTGTCGTCACCGTGATTGGCGAATGAGGTTGCATCTCCTTTTCTGCGTTCTCGCGGTCACCACACTGTTCGGCGCGCCTAACGAGCAGAAGGAAATCCAGGAACTGTATGCGCGCGGATTAAAAGGCGAGAAAGTCGCGGTCGACCAATGCATCAAGAAACTCGAAGCGGTCTTGCAGCGCGAACCGTCGAACCAACTCGCGCGCGTTTATCTCGGCAGCGCCTACACGTTGCGCAGCCGTGATCTTGGCTTTGGTCCAAAGAAGTTGAGCGCGCTGAAGCAAGGCCTCGCAGTGATGGATGAAGCGGTCGCCGCCGCGCCTAACGAACCGAAGGTCCGGCTCGCTCGTGCGCTGACCACTTCTGCGCTTCCGGCGATTTTTGGACGGAAGGGTGAAAGTCGGAAGGACTTCGAGTTGCTCGCCAAAGAAGCCGAGCGAACGCCTGCGCACTTCGATCAAGGCGAGTTGGCGGCCATCCGCGAGCACACACCTTCCGCCGGCCGCTGAAGGACTCGTCGCGCAGTCGACAGATTCGTGTCTCGCCGTTAAAGCTGACCCATGCAGGCTGACCTCGAGCGAGTGCTATTCAGTGAGCAGACGATTATGGCTCGACTGGATGAAATCGCCGCGCAGATCACGGCTGATTATCGCGAGCGCGAACTCACCGTTATCGCGGTTCTGAACGGCAGCCTCATCTTCATGGCCGACCTCCTCAGGCGCATTCCGCTGCCGCTGAAGTTGGATTGCCTCAGTGTCGCGAGTTATCACGGCGGCACCAAGAGCACCGGCGAAGTCGTCTTCCGGCAGGTCGCGATGCCGGACGTGACTGGCCGGCACATTCTCATTCTGGATGACATCCTGGACAGCGGACTCACGTTGAACGCGATCCGCCGCAAACTGCAGGAAGCGAACCCGCGCAGCGTCCGTGTTTGTGTTTTGCTCGAGAAACAAATTCCACGCGCCGCGCCCATCGAGGCGGACTACGTCGGCTTCAAAATCGGCGGCGAATTCGTCGTCGGCTACGGCCTCGACTACATGGAGCGCTACCGCAATCTTCCGTGTGTCGGCGTTCTGCGGAAAGACCTGATCGCGGCGTGAAAGTGAACGTGCAGCTCTTCTCGCACCTGCGCGACGCGAGCGGAGTCTCCGATGCCGAGGTTGAGCTAAACGAAGGCGCGCGCGTCGCGGATCTCCTAGAAGAACTCTACCGCCGCACACCGGCGTTACGCGCGTGGGACAAGAGCATCCTCATTGGAGTCGGTGTCGAATTCGTCGAGCGAGATTACGCGCTGCAGCCTAACGAGCAGATCGCGGTTATGCCGCCGGTGCAGGGTGGATGATCAGTCCCTGAAATTCTTGAAGGTTGTCGCGACGCCGAAGTCTTTCCCGCGCACGAACTGAATCACGGATTGCAATTCGTCCTTCTTTTTGCCGGTGACGCGAATCTGCCGGTCTTGCAGCGCGTTCTGCGTTTTGAATCCGGCGGCTTTGATCGCGGCGATGATCTCTTTCGCTTTCTCACCCTCGAGACCCTGCCGAATTTTGATCTCCTGCCGCGCGTGCCCCATGGAGGAAATCGCTGCGTCTTCCTCATCCAGATTCCGCAGATCGATGCCGCGTTTTGAAAACTTGTTGATCACAATCTCGCGCAACCCGCGCAGCCGGTTCGCATCTTCCGCGGTGAGGACAAGCTTGTCCTTTTCGTAGGCGACTTCGGCGGTGCTGCCTTTGAAATCGAAACGCGTCGCGAGCTCTTTGCGCGCCTGATTCAGCGCGTTGTCCATCTCTTGCTTGTCAATTTCCGAGACAATGTCGAATGAAGGCATAATTCACGACGATCATCTTTGAAACGGTCCATCCGCCAAGCGGCTTTTTTCGTCGCGTTCGCACTTCTCCTTGGCTGCTCGCGCAAAGCTGAACCGCCCGCGCAATCGGAAGAATCGACCACGGATCGCGCGACGATGCTCATGCAGCGCGCGCTCGAGCGGAGGAAGGAGCATCGCTGGAACGAGGCACTGGGCGATTACGAAATCGCGCAGAGACTTGCGCCCGACGATCCGGAGGTTCATCGCGGAGCGAAGGTTTTCGAGCGGCTCGCGAAGTTTCTAGGCGAGATCCGCGAGCTCGACGCGCGGATTGCAGTTGCACCGGACGACGATCAAACGATTGCCGATCGCGCGATGCTTTTCCTCAGGGCCGATGATGCCGAGCTCGCGTTGGCCGACGCGAAGCTCGCGACAGAGAAAGCGCCGTGGGCGGTCCGTCCGAAGTTGTTCCAAGCGCTCGCCCTGATCGCGCTCGGACATGCCGAGGAATGTGAACCGCTCGGGATCGACAGCCGCATTCACCTCAATGCGCTCTCACCCGAGTTTCTCCAGACGATCAGCAGACTGGATGCAGAGATTTCAGTTGAGCGTGAGAACGCGGATCTCTACATCGCGCGCGCCTGGCAGCTCAACGAAATCGGTCAGCCGCGGCTCGCGTTGAATGATGCGGAGACAGCATTGCAGTTCGATGCGAACTCAGCCAACGCGCATGCAGAGCGGAGTTATGCCCTGACGAAAATTGGGCGCGGCGACGAAGCGTTCGATGAGATCAAACGCGCGACCGAACTGGACGCCAACCTTGCCTCAGCCTGGCAATATCGCGGCGAGCTCGAGCTAGCCCGCGATGATGTTGCGGCCGCGATCGAATCGCTCAGTCACGCATTGATGATTGCCCCGACGTTCGCGGTGCTCCAAAAACGTGAGCTCGCCTACCGCAAGCTCGGCGACACCGAGAAGGCGGACGAAGATTTGCGCGCGCTCGAAGCGTTCAGCGCACGTTGAACGCCTACTCAAAGCGAAGCGCGCGCACCGGATCGATCCGCACCGCCCGCCGCGCAGGGAAGTAACACGCCGCGAAAGCAGCGCCGCCCAGCAGCACAGTGACGATCGTGAAGACGAACGGATCCGTCGGATTTACGCCGTAGAGCAACGCTGCGAGAACACGCGTCGCACCAAGCGCTGCAAGCAAACCAGTCGTTAGCCCAACCGCTGCGATCGTCATCCCCTGGCGGAAGACGAGCAGCAGGACCTCAGTCGTCTGCGCACCTAACGCCATCCGGATTCCGATCTCACGCGTGCGCTGACTGACCGAATACGCCATCACGCCGTAGACACCCATCGTCGCAAGCATGAGCGCGAGCAGACCGAATCCGCCGAGCAGCACCGCGCCCATCCACGACGGCCAGAGTGCAAAGGCCATGTGATCCTCGATCGTCTTTTCGTAAGTGATCGGGATGCGCGTATCGACAGAACGAATGATGCGATGTGCCTCCGCCAACGCCGGGCCCGCCGCGCCGCTGGTTTGCAGAAAGAACGTGACCGCACCCTTCGGTGCTTCGTTCAACGGCAGGTAAACCATCGGTGCCGGCGCCTCGACGAGCGTGACGGCTTTCGTGTCGCGCGCGACGCCGATAACTTCGAGCGGCTCGCTTTTGAAGAAACGGAATCGTCGCCCGATCGACTCTTCGTGCGGCCACAACTGCCGCGCCATCGTTTCATTGATGATGGCAACGCGAGCGACGCGTTTCTCTGCATCCGCCGCGGTGAATTTGCGCCCGCGCAACAACGGCACCCCGAGCGCTTCGAAGTAGCCCGGCGTGATCGTGCCGACATTCGCGAAGCGGCGATTCAGCTCATCATCCGGATCTCGGCCGTCGACGTAGATTGTCTTGCCCACTCCGCCGAAACCGAGCGGAACCCATTCGCCAGCCGCGGCGGTGCGCACCTGCGGATTGCGCTGCAACTGCTCGACGGTGCTGCGAATCGTCTGCACCGCGCGCGTGCTGTCATAGCCGGCGAGGTTCAGGTCGACTGTGACGAGCGCGAGATTCGCGGTGCGAAATCCGGGATCGATCGCCTGCGCTTTATGAAACGCCTTGAGGAATAATCCCGAGCCGATGAGCAGAAGGAGCGATGCCGCGATCTGCGCGATGACGAGCAGGTTGCGCAAATTCCAGCGCGCGTTTCCCGCACCTTGAGTCGATGCGCGCTCGCGCAAGCCTTCGGTCAGGTTCCACCGCGCCGTCTGCACCGCAGGCGCGACGCCGAAAACAATCCCGCTGAGTAGCGCGATCGAAAATGCGAAGAGCAGCACACGCACGTCCGGCGAAGGATCGACGCTCAGCGGCACCGGCGTTGCGGGAACGAGCGCAAGCAAGACATCGCCTAACCAATATGCGAAGACCAACCCGCCCAGTCCGCCGAGAAGCGAAAGCAAAATGCTTTCGGTAAGCAACTGCCTAACGATACGTCCCCGCGCCGCGCCGAGCGCGAGCCGCACCGCCATCTCACGCTGACGTGTCGTGGCGCGCGCGAGAAGCAGGTTCGCCACATTCGCGCAGGCGATGAGCAAAATGCTACCCGCGGCGACGAGCAGCAACACCGAAACACCATGCACACCTTTCTCGCTGCCCGGTCCGGCGAGCCCTTGCGTCTTCGCTTCGTCTAACGAGACCAGCACCGCGCTGCGATCCTTGTTGAACTCCGGATAAGCGCGCTCGAGCCGGTCCGCGATCGTGTCCATTTCGGCTTCGGCGCGCGCGAACGTCACGCCTGGCTTGAGCCGCGCGATCAGGTTCAACATCAAGGCGCGGCGGTTCTCGAACCAGTCCTGCGTTCCGGGCGAGACCCACGCGCGCATCGCCGAGGGAACCCACAGATCCGGCGCGACGCCGACATCCGTCCCGGTGAAGCTGGCCGGCGCCACGCCCACGACGGTGAAGCGCTGCCCGTTCAGCGTCAGTGCGCTCCCGATGATGTTTTGATCGCCGCCGAGTTTTTTCCAAAAGCGATGCGAGAGCACGACCACCGGATATGATTCAGGCACCTTGTCCTCTTCCGCCAGAAAGCCGCGCCCGAGCTTCGGCGTCACGCCGAGGAGCGAGAAATAATTCCCGCTCACCATCTGCGCGAAGATGCTGGTCGTTTCGCCAGCATTCGTTAGTCCCATCGGCACGAACTGATAGGCCGCGATGCCGCTGAAGACATCGTTGATCTTCGCGTAGACGAGGAAGTTCA
>JBJMWV010000340.1:0-2829 GCA_045809985.1 Chthoniobacterales bacterium
GCCTTCAGCGGATAGCTGAAGAATTTGCCACCGTAAAAAATGCGGGAGGAACGCGGACGATTCAGCATGTCGTTAGGCAGAATCTCATTCCAGAAGTCATTAACTTCTTTCGACTTCGAGAAGAACCGATGTCCGCCGATATCGAAGTGGAATCCCTTGTAGGTTGCGGTGCGCGAGATGCCGCCGACGTAAACCGGGTCTGCTTCGAGGACGGTGACGTCCACGTTGTTTTTCGAAAGCAGATACGCCGCGGTTAAGCCGGCTGGTCCTGCGCCAATAATTGCTACGTTAGTTTTCATGTTTGTTAAGCGACCCAGTCTCCTCGGGTAAAATTCCATACCCACCACCCTTGGAGGCTGAGGCCGGCCGCGCAGAAGAGCGCGACGACCGCCATTCCGATCGCGCGCATCCGAACCGACGGGCGGGGAAGGTGGGCTAAAAAGTGCATGAGCGCCAGCACGATTAATGCATGGGCGCAAAAGTGATATCGCATCATGCTTTCCATTTGCACGGAAGCGACGCCGCTGACCGCGATGTAGTAGGTGATGAACGCGGTGATGTAGATCGCAATGCGCGTTTGCCATCCGGTGCGGAGACGAAGCGCGGGAATCAGTTCGCAAATGCCGATGACCAGGAAGAGCAACCCGCCGATCGTCATCGTCATCTGGCTCCACTGCGTCGGGTCGTTGAACGGCGGGATTAACCAGCGGTAGCTCGCCGGTTTGAAGACGGCGAGATAATCGGGGCGAATGTCCCAGCCGGCTTGCTGCGTGAGCATGTAGAGATCCCAATGGCCCCACCGCAGCAGGCAATAGATGAAGAACCCGATCGCGCCGAGCATCGCTGTGCCGGAGAGAATCGCCGCTCCGACGTATCGGCGGAACCAACCGCGCACATCACGCAGCCGCGTCCATCCACCTCCGAAAAACTCGCGCATGAGCGGATACAGCGCGCACGGAATTCCAACGATCCGCGTCGCTGACATCACGACACCATGCAGCGCCGCGAGCACTTTCGCGGTGCGACCTTCCGCGCCGCTCCAGTAGATGAATCCGAAGAGGCCGAACAGGAAGAGCGATTCGGAATAACCAGCGACGAGATAGAACGCCGTCGGGTGCGAGAAGACCGCCGCCGCTCCGAAAAACTGCAGCGTTGCCGATATCTTCCAGCGTTCGCAGCAGAGAAAAAAGTAGGTCCAGAAACCCCAGGCCGCGAGCTGCGCGGTAAGCAGAAGCGCATCGTAAACCGCGAGGCCTGCCGAGCGATGCAACGCGCCGGCGATCGCCGGATAGGCCGGGAAAAACGCGACGTTCGAGACTTCCATCATCTTGTGCTGGATCGGCGGCAGGATGGTCGCGTAACCGCGGTCGATGATGTTCGCGAACCAGTAGCTGTCGTGCTGGACGAGCGTCTCGTAGCGGTAGCGGAGTGGTCCCTCTGGTGTGAGCAGGATGACGGCGAAGACGAGCTGCAGAATGGTGAGCGCGAATCCGAGTGAAATAGATCTGAGGGCATTCGTCTGGCGGGCTTTTGGTTCGCGATGCACCGCGAGCAGAGAACCACGGTTGCTCACGGGCTGGCGAGAACCGACGTAGCGGCCGGCCTCGGCAGAGCGGAATCGCACCATCGTTGGGAGCTGGACGCCGGAATCCATTACGGCAGACTTGGACGACGGGTCTGCTTCTTTATTCGTGCGTACACGAGGGATTTGTCTAACGCGTCCCGCCGCGGTGTTCGAATCGATTCTGTTCCGATAAAACCCATGCAATCGCTCTCAAAATTACCGCTCTTCGACAAAGAGACCGGCAACCTCCTCGTAATCGTCGACACGCCGAAGGGCAGCCGGAACAAATTTGCCTGGGACGAAAAACGGAGACTCTTCGAGCTCACCGGCATCCTGCCCGCAGGCGCGGTGTTTCCCTACGACTTCGGCTTTATCCCGAAGACGCGCGGCGGCGACGGCGATCCGCTTGATGTGTTGATCCTGATGGACGAACCGGCCTTCACCGGATGTCTGGTGGCGACGCGCTTGTTAGGCGTGATCGAAGCGGAACAAACCGAGAAAGGTAAAACGCAACGCAACGACCGACTGATCGCGGTCTCGGCGAATTCGCGGACCAACGGTCATTTGAAAACGCTGGGCGACCTGAACGACAAGCTCATCGACGAGATCGAGCATTTCTTCATTTCCTATAACGCGGCCAAAGGAAAGAAGTTCAAGCCGCTCGGTCGCTTCGGTCCGGAGCGCGCCCGGAAACTGGTGATGAAATCGAAGCGCTAGTGCCCGCCGGTCACGGTGTAGCCTTCGTTGCGCAGATCCTCGGCAAGATCCATCTCCATCTGCAGCGCCGCCGCGTACGGCATTGGATTCAGATGCTCATACAGCTCGGGCATCAGGCGGACGCCGTATTTCTCCACCACCCACGCCGCCTTGTAGCCGTGCTTGTGATTCTCAAACCGATGCTCCGGTGCCAGGCCACTCATCCCGACGTAGACACACGGCTTCGCCGGATCGCGCTTCGGGTTCACTCTTAATATGGAAGGATGCCGCGCCGCCTCCGGCTTGAGCAGGATGACGTAGACGTTGTGATGAAACTCCTCGGCCACGCCGCGGCACGATGGCGCGCTTGCGCGCCATCGCCAAGCCCGACCCTGCAGAAGTCTCGTTAGGCAGCAGCCGCAATCCCGCTCGTGATCCTGCCGTAGAGCTCTTCGTAGCGTTCGGCCGCCGCTTCCCAAGAGAACTCCTGCTCCATCGCGCGGCGCACGAGTCGTTGCCAGCACTGCGGATCGGAACGGAAGATTTCGCGCGCACGTTTGATCGCATCC
>JBJMWV010000341.1:0-4190 GCA_045809985.1 Chthoniobacterales bacterium
GAGCGCAACCGCGCCGACGAGGACGAACAACGCCGGACGCACATCACCGGTGATATCGGAGTGCAACGTCCGCACCGCCACCGCAGTGCGGTCGATGTTCGTGTTCGGATACTCCCTCGCGAGTCGGGCCATGATCCCGCTCAACTTTGTTTGTGCCTGACCAATGGGGACGCCGGGTTTCAACCTCCCGACCACACTGAGAAATGACGCGCTACGATTGGTGATATTGCCCGCGCCGAGATAACCGACCGACGTGACGTAATCGATGTGCTCGTCTTCGACTGGAAATTTCCAGCCCGGCGGCATGATGCCGATGACGGTGTACGGCCTACCTGAGAGCGTGATCTGCTGTCCAAGAATCTTTGGATCGCCGCCGAATGAGCGTTTCCAAAGTGGGTGCGTCAGCAGAAGAACGCGCGGGCCGTTTTCGTTAAACTCTTCCGCCGTGAAGCCGCGCCCGAGCTGCGGAGACACGCCCAAGACATCGAAGATCTCTGGCGTCGTCGCGACGCCTTCGAGGAACTGCGCTTCATCGACGCCGCTCAGCGTTCCGCCAGTCCGCGTGTAGCAGCTAAGGGCCGAGAAGCTTCGATTCTGCTCGCGCAGATCGTTGTAGTCAGGGAACGAAAAGACATCGCGATCGCTGTTCGCCGTCTTCTCCCAAACGGCGGCTATGCGGTCCGGATCTTTGAACGGCAGCGGACGCAGCAGCATCGCGTCGATCACGCTGAAGATCGCGCTATTCGCTCCGATCCCGAGCGCGAGTGTGGCGATCGCGATCAAGCTGAAGCCGGGCGACTTCAGCAACATGCGGAGGGCGTATTTCAGGTCATTCATAACGCAGTGCTTCCATCGGTTGAACGTTCATCGCGCGGCGCGCGGGGAAGTAGATCGCGGTCAGCGCGACGGCGAAGAGCGCGATCATCACACTCGCGAATGTCGCGGGGTCGGTGGGTTCGATTCCGTAAAGCATGCCGCGCAAAACGCGCGATGTGGCAAGCGCTCCGCACATACCTATGACGCCGCCGATCGCGGAAAGCGTCAGTCCATGTCGCAGAACGAGGTGAAGAATGTCGCGACGCTGTGCGCCGATCGCCATCCGCACGCCGATCTCATGCGTGCGTTGTTGCACCAAATACGCGATCACGCCGTAGAGGCCGACCGCGGCGAGCAACAGCGCGACGCCCGCAAAGACGCCGATGAGTAGCGCGTTGAAACGGCGCGCGCTGAGCGAGAGCGAGATCACCTCGCTGACCCGCTGCACTTTCGCGATCGGAATCAGGGGATCGACTTTCCACATCGCGCGTTTCAGCTGCGCGATGGTCGCGTCGGAAGAGTCGTTAGTCCGGACCACGAACTCGCTCCAGCGCTTCCATTCCTGACCTGATTGCGCATAGGGGGTGTAGATCGCCGGCTCCTCCGGCTGCGCGAGCCCGAAGTGCCGCACATTGCCGACCACACCGACGATCGTGATCCACGTGACGCCTTCGTTGCGTGCCCAACGAATGCGCGCACCGATCGGATCCTGCTCGCGGAAATATTGGCGCGCCATGCTGTCGTTGATCACGCCAACCAGCGGCGCGCTGGCGCGATCCTGCGGCGTGAGCACGCGACCCCGCAGAAGCGGAATGCCGAGCACCTTGAAGTAGTCACCGGCAATACTGCGATTGTAGAGCTCAGGCTCTTCGCCTTTCGCGATCGGCTCGCGACCTTCGATGATGAAGTTGTGATTGAGCGCGCTCCCGCCGAGCGGCAACTCGCTGACCATCGCCGCCTCCACGCCAGGCAGATTGTTCATATTCTCCAGCGTCTCTTCACGGAAGCGCGTCTGCCGCTCGACCTCCTTGTAGCGCGACTCGGGCAATTCGACGCGCAAGGTGAGCAGGTTCACCGGATTAAATCCCGGATCGACACTCGTTAGGCGCCAGAAGGCTTTGCCGAGCAACGCCGCGCCCGTGAGCAGCAGGAGCGCGAGCGCGAGTTCCGCCACCACGAGCGCGCTGCGCAAGCCGGAGCGACTACTCGTTAGGCGTCGTGTGCCGCTGACCAGAACGCTGTTGAGATCGAGGCGAGTCGCCTGCCAGGCAGGAACGAGCCCGAAAACGACCCCAGTGAGGAAAGACAGGCCGAAGGTGAAGGCAAGCACACGGCCATCGAGCACGATGTTGTCGAGTCGCGGCAGCTCATCAGGTTTGAGCGCGAGTAGTGCATCGACGCCCCAGCCGCCAATCACCAGGCCGAGCATGCCGCCGAAGATCGCGAGCAACACGCTTTCGAGGAGCACTTGCCTAACAAGTTCGCCGCGCCCGGCACCGAGCGCTGCGCGGATGCTCAGCTCCTGCGAACGCGCAGTCGTGCGCGCGAGCAACAGATTGGCGAAGTTCGCGCAGGCGATGAGCAGGACGAGCGCGACTGCGCCGGTAAGGATCAGCAGCGCGGGCCGGACATCGCCGACCAATCGCTCCTGCAACGAGAGCACCGTGCTTGCGCGATTCTTGTTCTCGTCCGGATTCGCGGCGCCCATCCGCTGATCGATCAGGCGCAGCTCGCTTGTTGCCTGGTCAATGGTTACGCCCGGGCGTAGTCGCGCATACAAGCGAAGCAAATGTGCGCCGCGCGCTTTCGCTGCGAGCGGGTAGAAAACGTGGACCGGCACGAATACTTCAAGCGCTGGATTCGGCGCGCGAAAGTCCGGCGTCGTCACACCGACAACAGTGTGACTTCTACCAGCGAGCACGATCTCACGTCCGATAATCTGCGCGTCACCGCCGAATTGCCGTTGCCACAAACCATGCGTCAGCACGACGAGCGGCGGCGCGCCGAAGCGATCGTCCTCCGCGTTCAAGAGCCGGCCTAGCGCCGCATGCGCGCCGAGCACCGGAAAGAAATCAGCGGCGACGAGCCCCGCTTGGAACTGCACCGGTTCCGCACCGCCGGAATAGTCGACCGCTTGCGCGCCGACGCCGCCGACCGCTGCGAATGATTGGCTCTGCTCGCGGACATCTTCCAATTCGGGCACCGACTGCTGTGACTTCAGCGTGACGAGCCGCGCCGGATCCGAATACGGCAGCGGTCGCAACAGCACGCCGTTCACCACTGTGAAGATGGCGGTGTTGGCGCCGATCCCGAGCGCCAGCGTCAGGATCGCTGCAAGCGTGAAGGTGCGTGATTTGCCTAACGAACGAAGCGCGTAACGCAGCTCACTCATAACGAAGCGCAATCATCGGGTCGACTTTCATGGCGCGTCGCGCGGGGATGTAGCTGGCGAGCAACGCCGCGGCGCCTAACAGGAATACGACGCTCGCGTAGGTCAGGATGTCGTTCGCGCCGACGCCGTAGAGCAGGCTTGCGAGCAAACGCGTCGCGCCGAATGCCGCAAGCAGGCCCACGACGATGCCGACGACGACAACGGTGAGGCTCTGCCGCAAGACCATGCCGAGCATCTGCGTGCGTTGCGCGCCGAGCGCCATGCGAATGCCGATCTCACGCGTGCGTTGCGCGACGCTGTAGGCGATCACGCCATAGATGCCGATCGCCGCCAGCACCATCGCGACGGTCGCGAACACGCCGAGCAGCATCATGTTGAACTTCGGCCGTGCGAGTTGCTGGCCGAGCAACGTCCGCATCGGCCGCAATTCGCCGACGTAGACATCGGGATCGATCTCATGCACGGCACGCGCGACCGCGGTCTGCATTGCGCCGACGCCTTCCGTGGCGCTGCGCACGACGAGCCACACTCTGCGCGCGGGATTCTGCGCGAAAGGCCGGTAGAATTCAGGTAGGCTCGGAATGCTGAGGTCGTTCTGTTTCGTGTCCGCGACCACGCCTACGACCTCGAGCGAGAGCGCATCTTTTCCATCCGGCTGGTCGAGCAGGATGTGCTGCCCGATCGGATTCTCATTCGGAAAATGACGCCTAACGAATGTCTCATTGACCATCGCGACTTTGACGGACTGATCCGTGTCGCGCGCGTCAAACTCGCGCCCGCTGCGCAACGGCACCTTCATGGTGCGGAAGTAGCCGGGCATGATTGTCAGGTCCGATGCGTCCGGATGATTGCCCGGCGCGAGCGGCGGCTGTCCCGCGATCGTGAAGGACGAGCCGCTATCGTTTCCGCCGAAGGGCAACGGATTAGCTCCGCTCACGTTTTCGACGCCGGGCAGCGCCGCGAGCTTCGGCATGAGCTGATC
>JBJMWV010000342.1:0-4322 GCA_045809985.1 Chthoniobacterales bacterium
GAATCCGGTGTGATCGCCAAACGGTCCTTCCGGTTTGGACTCGTTAGGCTGAACGTAGCCTTCGAGCACGAAATCAACATCAGACGGCACTTCGAGATCGATCGTCCTGCATTTCACCAACTCGACTGACTTCTTGCGGATGAAGCCTGCGAACAGAATTTCGTCCAGTCCATCCGGCAGCGGCGCAGTCGCGGCAAAGGTGTAGGCGGGATCACCGCCGAGCGTGACCGCAACCGGCATGCGCTCGCCACGTTCGTAGTAACGCTTCCCGTGGCGCGCGCCGACCTTGTGCACCTGCCAGTGCATCCCGGTCGTGTGGTCGTCGTAAACCTGCATGCGATACATGCCGAGATTGCGCTCGCCGGAATCCGGATCGCGCGTGTGCACGTTCGGCAGGGTGATGAAACGCCCCCCGTCCTTCGGCCAGCATTTCAGGATTGGCAGATCGCCTAACGAGAAGTCGTTCGCGCCTTCGCCTAACAAGTGCACGACCTCCTGGCACGCGCCGTCCTTCGCGTGCTTCGGCCGCGCATGGAGCAGATTCAGTCCTTGTTTCAGCAAGCTCCATCCTTCGCGCAGATCCGTCGGCGGTTTCGCTTTCAGGACGAGTTGAATCTCCTGCGCCAGATCCGCGATGTCGTCGAGCTTCAACGCCATCGCCATCCGGCGCGTCGAGCCCATGGTGTTGATCGCGACCGGAAACTTCGCTTCGCGTCCATCGACGATCGGTCGCTCGAAGAGCAGAGCTTTGCCGCCCTGCGGCGACTTCATTTCACGGTTTGCCCATTCCGCGATGAGCAGATCGGTATCGACCGGCTCGCGAATCCGCTTCAGCTCGCCAGCCTGGTCGAGCGCTTCGACAAACTGTCGGAACGACGAGTAGGCCACCGACTAGAAGTAGCGCGGCGCCGGCAGGAACTGCCAGCCGATCGCGCGACCGCGGTCAAACGACACCGTCCGATCCGGATACCTCACGATGTTCGCGTGGGAGTAGAAATAGGGATCGTAAAACGGATCATACAAATAACCGCCGTGGCGAAAGTGGTGCCGATATCCGCCGCCATAACCCCAGTAGCCATAGCCAAGTCCATAGCCATACGGCCCGCCGTAGTAGAACGGTCCGGGATAGTCACCCGCCGCAGTAGCGTCGTAGACCCAGGTCTCCACCAGATGCCCGCGGTAACGTCCCGGGATGCGCTGGCTCGGCGGACCCCACGCGATGTAAACCGCGTCCTGATTCATTCCTTCGCGAATCTTACCCTGCTGCACGAGCGTCTGGTCCGTCGGCGACATCCGGCGGAACGACTCCTGTTTCTCCGCGATGCGTGTTTCGACCGTGGTGCAGCTCGCGACGAATAACGTGAGAGAAACGGCGCACGCCACCAGCGCCAGTTGAAGAATGCGACGCTTCATAAGCGAAAGCTACTCACCCGCGTTTCGAGCGTCAACCGACGCGCCTTGCTTCACGCTCTGCGCGTCGGTAATTTTGCCTTCTCGTGGAAGATCGTTACGGCCATCGCATTTCCTATCTGCGCGTCTCGATCACCGACCGTTGCAACGAACGCTGCACCTATTGCATGCCGCAGGAGTTGCAGGAATGGCTCCCGCGCGAAGGCATACTCTCGTACGAGGAAACGCTGCGCATCATCCGCATTGCCGCGCGACTCGGGGTGAAGAAGGTGCGCGTCACTGGTGGCGAACCGCTCACGCGCCGCGACGTCGTTTCATTTTGTCGCGAGCTCGCTCTCGTCGAGGGAATCGACGACATCGGTCTCTCGACGAACGGAACTCTGCTCGCCCGCGAAGTAACGCCCGGAAAGACGATGGCGCAGGCCTTGCGCGAGACGGGAGTGCGCACGGTCAACATCTCGCTCGATACGCTTGATCGGGAAGTATATCGCCTAACAACTGGTCGCGATTTTCTGCCGGAGGCGCTGGCTGGAATTGACGCCGCGATCTACGCCGGATTCGAGCTGATCAAACTCAACGCCGTTCTGATGCGCGGACGTAACGACGATCAACTGCACTCGTTAGTCGATTACGCAGCTGAGAAAAATCTGCTCCTGCGTTTCATTGAACTAATGCCGGTGAGCACGACCGAAGTTCTCACCGAGGACAACTTCTTTCCTATCGCGACCGCGCGGAGACAGCTCGAAGCACGCTACGGTTCGTTAGTCGCGGAACCGCAGTTCCGCACCAACGGTCCCGCGACCTATTACCAGATTCCAGGACGCGCGCAGCGCATCGGTTTCATCGGCGCGATGACCAACCTGCACTTCTGCGAGACCTGCAACAAACTGCGCCTGACCTGCGACGGAAAACTGCGGCCGTGTCTCGGCAGTTACCTCGAGTTCGACATCATGAAACCGCTGCGTGCCGGCGCGACGGACGCGGAGCTCGAGCGCTTCTTCCTCAATGTTGTCGAGCGCAAGCCGGAGCAGCACGACTTCCGCACCACCTATCAGCCGGGCCGCAAGATGGTCGCGATCGGCGGTTGATTGATGGCGCGCCTTTCACACGTCGGCGAAGACGGCAGCGCGCGGATGGTCGATGTCTCCGCGAAGCCGGTCAGCGTGCGCGAAGCGACTGCCGCGGGCCGGATCACGTTGAAGGCGGAAACGCTCGCGCTGATTTCGGAGAACAAGATCGCGAAGGGGAATGTCTTCGCGACGGCGCGGATCGCGGGCGTCCAGGCAGCGAAGCAAACGTCGCAGCTCATCCCGCTTTGCCATGGATTGAACCTGAGCCACGTCGATCTTGATCTCTCGTTAGGCGAAGGCGCGGTTGAAGTGAAGTGCACCGCGCGGACGGCGGCGCAGACTGGCGTCGAAATGGAAGCGCTGACTGCAGTCTCGGTCGCGCTGCTCACGATCTACGACATGTGCAAAGCAGTCGACAAAGAGATGGAGATCACAAGTGTCCGTCTGCTCTCGAAAACGAAACGTCCAGTCTAACGAATGCAAATCACTGTCGGCATTATCACGATTTCAGATCGCGCGTCTGGCGGCGAATACGACGATTTCGGCGGGCCTGCCTTGAAGGAAGCCGCGCAACTCTACGGCTGGTCTGTGCTGAGCGAAGCCATCATTCCGGATGAACAGAAACGCATCCAGGAGACGATCCGCGCTTTCAGCGCGCAGGGCTGCGGATTGATCCTGACGACTGGCGGCACCGGCATCGCAGCGCGCGACGTCACGCCGGAGGCGATCCGCGCAATCATGCGCGTGGAGGTGCCCGGCTTCGGTGAAGCGATGCGGATGGAGTCGCTCAAGATAACGCCGAACGCGATCCTCTCGCGCAGCCTCGCCGCGGTAGTTGATCAGTCGTTAGTCATCGCGTTGCCCGGCAAGCCGAGCGGCGCCGTCGAGTGCCTCGGATTCGTCATTGGCGCGATCCCGCATGCCGTCGCGCTCGCGCAGCGCGTGCCGACTTCTTGTTAGGCTAGAGGGTGATCAGCGTCAGCTCAGGCCGGCAGTTGAAGCGGAACGGAAAGTAGTAGGTGCCGATTCCCGCGTTCACATAAAGCGGTCCGGCCTTCGTCTCGAAGTAACCTAAGTCATAGCGGCCGACACCCCATGGCAAAATCGGCGGGCCATAGAACGGCAACCGCACTTGACCGCCGTGCGAATGCCCTGCGAGCATCAGATCGAAACGATGGCCGATGATCGAATCGCAAAGCGCCGGATAGTGATTGAGGAGTAATCGCGTTCCAGCACGCGCCGGCTGAATCGCATGGATACCGCCAAGGGCCATCCCGACAATCTCGAGATCGTGGTTCGGCAAAAGTGCGCTGCGATCGACCAACCATTCGCCGCCAGTCTCGCCAAACACTCGCGCGAAATCGCTGAAGGCTACGCGCGAATTATAGTCGTGATTTCCAGGTGAGCCGTAAACCGGCGCTTTGATCGCTCGGATGTAATCGAGCGCCGCGGGTGCGAAGCGTCTGTCTTCGACGAGATCGCCAGTGAAGGCGACGAAGTCCGGCGCAAGCTCGTTAATCCGACGCACAACTTGCTGCGCGTAAGTGTCGTCGCCTTTGTAATGAAAATCGGTGAAGTGGACGAAGCGCAGCTTGCCATCCGGATTCAGCTTCAGCTGGCGGATGCGTAGCGCCGTCGGCTCGGTACACGCGTCCGCGGCGAGCGTCGCCGGCAGTGCGAGCCCCGCGAGCGAAAGGAATCTGCGCCGCGTCATCATCCTCATCTTGAGACAATCGAGAAGCAGGTCTCGTTCGCTAATCAGGCCAAATCAGAAGGCGCATCAGGCGTTCGCCATTCTCGGTCAGGCGCGGATGCTCGCCTGAACCGCCGACGATCCCCCGC
>JBJMWV010000343.1:0-4214 GCA_045809985.1 Chthoniobacterales bacterium
CTTTAGCGCTCTCCAATTCGCTCGCC
This sequence comes from Chthoniobacterales bacterium, assembly GCA_045809985.1. GTDB lineage: Bacteria > Verrucomicrobiota > Verrucomicrobiia > Chthoniobacterales > UBA10450 > JACCTI01. The sequence goes on from JBJMWV010000343.1 coordinate 27, forward strand.
CGCGACAAATGTCTCGATCACTTCGAGCTCCGGCGAGAGCACAACGAAGTCAGCCTCGCAGCCCGGCTCGAATTTTCCCTTTGTTGCGAGACCGAGCGCGCGCGCGGGATTCGCGCTCGCCATGGTGATCACCTCATTTAGTGGCACACCGGCTTCACGCGTGAGGGTCCGCACACAATCAATCATCCGCGCCGCGCTGCCGGCAAGCGCCGAACGACCCGCGAGCCAGCACGCCCCATCCGCAACCACGCAATCGTGCCCAGCGAGCGTGAAGTGCGACTCGTTAGGCAAACCCGCACCCGCAGTCGCATCCGTCACAAGACAAATGCCGGCCGCGCCTTTCGCGCGATACAACATCTTCATCAGCGTCGGCGAGACGTGATGGCCATCCGCGATTAGCTCGCACGTGATCTCCGGTTCGCTGAGCGCGAATTCGAGTAACCCCGCGACGCGTCGATCGCCGCGCTTCCGAGCCGACGACATGCAGTTGAAGGTGTGCGTGACCTCGCGCATTCCAGCCGCGAATGCGCGCTGCGCATCCTCGTCCCACGCATCGCTGTGCCCGCCACTCACTGCGATCCCGCATTCATGAAAGCGCGCGATCGCTTCGATCGCGCCGCGAACTTCCGGCGCGATTGTGACGCGCTTGGTCACATCAGCAAACTCGAGCAGCCGATCAACGGATGCGGCATCAGGTTCACGGATGAACTCGGCGTTCTGCGCACCCGGTCGTGCGGGCGAGATGAAGGGCCCCTCGAGGTGGATCATCACTCGCGCTTCACGAGCAGCGCGAAGCACTGCAATGATCTCATCGATCGGAGCGGTTGCAGTCGTTAGGCAGAGTGTGGTCGTGCCGCCGCTCGCGTGGTAATTGCAGATGGCGCGGAAGGCATCGGCCGTTCCTTCCATAGTGTCGCGGCCGACTGCGCCGTGCACGTGCAGGTCGACAAATCCCGGCGCAAGAAAATTGCCGCCCGCGTCAAATCCGTCCGCCTCTCCGGAGCGATCCGCCGAACGGATGTCGCAGATCTTGCCGCCGCTTTCGATGATCTCGAGACGATCGCGAACGCCGTCGGGAAAAATGAGCCGCGCGTTCCTGAAAATCATGCGGCGAGCGGCTGCCGCTTGAGCCGAAGCATGGATGCAACACGCGTCCGCGTTTCGTCAGTAAATCCGAGCGCGCGTTTGAAGGCCCAATCACGCGCGAGCGAATTCGTGATGTTCTGAGCCGCGCGAAACGTTTGCCAATCAATCCAGCCTTGCGCCCACATCCGATGGCCGAGCACCGGCACGGGAAAATCGCTGCCGTGCAAAATGCGCGGCTCAATTTCAGGCCGGAGACAATCTCGCAAATGTCCGCTGCGATTGAGCGATACCAGCGCGCTGATATCGCCGTAGAGATTCGGAAATTCCGCGAGCATCGCGGTCCAGTCGTCGAAATAATCCGGATCAGCGGGTCCACTTTTCGTCGCGCAATGCGCGGCGATCACGGTCACGCCGCATTCGAGTGGTAGGCGCAGCAGTTTCGGATCGGCATAGCGCGCGCTGACGACCGGAACCGTGTGTTCGCCGCCAGCGTGCGCGAGCAAGGGCAACCGCGCCTCCGCCATTTGCTCCCAAAAACGCCGATAACGGGCGTCCGATGGATCGATGTTCTGGCAGTTCGGCAGACACTTCATCAGGACGGCGCCGCGCTCGAGACAACGTTCGAGCTCATCGATCGCATCGTGCCGCGCAGGATGAATTGAAACCCCGGCGAGAAATTCTTGATGTGCTGCAGCTAGATCGAGCACGAGGTCGTTAGGCACATACATCGAGCCGAGATCGTTGCGCGGCGTTCCATCGGCATCGTGCACGCGTTCGTGCGCCAGCAGCACGATCGCGTCGAAGGATGACTCGCGGATCAGCTCGAGGAGACGTGCCGCGTAAACACCTTCAAGATCGCCATCGATCACGTCTGCCGGAAATCCGAGCTGCCGGATCATGAATCCCGCAAGCCACCGATGCCAGCCGCTCAGGCGCAGCCACGCGCCGGATCCGCCGACGCCGTTCGCGACCATGTGCACGTGCATGTCGATGCGGAGCGGCTCGGGCATGGCGGAGCGTAGTTGTGGCGAGCCGTTGCGTTCAAGTGTGCGCGAGGGCATCATCACCGCTGCGATGCAGTTCGACTACGACGTGGTGATCATCGGCGGCGCTTTTTCCGGCGCTGCGACCGCGCTGATGTTGAAACGAAAGCATCCGGCGGCGCGTGTTCTCATTGTCGAAAAGGCGGAGGAGTTCACTCGCAAAGTCGGCGAATCGACGACCGAGGTGAGTAGCTGTTTCATGACGCGGATGCTCGGCCTAACGAGTTATCTCGGGCATCATCAACTCGGCAAGCAGGGGCTGCGGATGTGGTTCGCGAATCGGCCGGATCAACGGTACGACGAGTGCGTCGAGATCGGCTCGCGCTACCAGTCGCGCCTGCAGACTTTTCAGGTCGATCGTTCCACACTGGATTCGCACATGCTCGATGTGGCGGTGGCGGCGGGCTGCGAATTGCGCCGGCCGGCCAAGGTGACGCAGATCGAGCTCGACGGCGCAAACGGTCAGACGATCAGTCTCGGCGAAGAGAAGATGCGCGCACGGTGGATCGTTGATGCCAGCGGTCGCGCCGCGATGCTCTCGCGTAAGCTCGGCCATTTCCGCCAGAATACCGAGCATCCGATCAACTCCGTCTGGGCGCGCTTCTCGGGCGTGAAGGATTGGGACAGCTACGAATGGCGCGAGCGTTTTCCGGATTACGCGAACGCCTGTCGCACGGCGCGTAATTGGGCGACGAACCACCTCATGGGTCACGGCTGGTGGTGCTGGATCATTCCGCTCAAAGGCGGCGATGTCAGCGCGGGCGTCGTTTACGATTCGCGCATCTTCAATTTGCCGGAAGGTCGGAACCTCGGCGAGCGGCTCCATAACCACTTGTTAGGCCATCCCGTCGGCCGCGAGATTTTCGCGAACGCGCGCGTGATCGAGGGTGACGTCCATGCGTTCTCGAACTTGCCGTACGTGAGCGAGCAGGTCTGCGGTGATGGTTGGGCGAGCGTCGGTGACGCGGCTGGTTTCATCGATCCGCTTTACAGCCCGGGTCTCGATTTTTGTTCCTACACAACTTCATACGTCGCCGACATGCTGGCGGAGAATTTCGCCGGGAACGACGTCAGCGAGCGCGTCCGCTACTACAACGAGCAATACGCGACGACGTATCGCGCGTGGTTCGAGACGCTCTACAAGGACAAGTATTTCTACATGGGCGACGCCGAGCTGATGTCCGCCGCGTTGCTCCTCGATGTCGGGTCGTACTTCATTGGACTCGTCACGCCGGCCTACAAAGATCCGGAGCGCGAATTCATTCGCCTCCCCTTCGAAGGCACGCCAGGCCGCGTTGTTTCGCAGATGATGAGCTTCTACAATCGACGGCTCGTCAGGCTGGCGCAGCGTCGCCTAACGAGTGGTTACTTTGGCGCAAAGAACGCCGGCTGGCGCGAACTCTACGACGGCTTCGCGCCCGATGGCCGCGTCTTCAAGCTCATCCGCAAAGGTCTCTTCCGCTGGTGGCATGCTGAGTTCACGAATCTCCGTCTCATCCTCCGCGGCGGACGCGCGAAGCAGCCGCTGCCCACCACCTCCCCCGCTCCGGCGAACGCCTGAACGGTGGCCGCGCCAGCATACCTGCGCCGGTTCGCGGTCCACGCAGTTCTGTGGCGCAATTATCTCGATTTCGCCGTCGCGAACGTCCCGTTCTATCTCCAGCCGATCCTCATCTTCTTTTGGACGATTTTCTTTTTCTTCTTCGCTGCGCCAGCCCGCCGATCGGTGGTGCGGAACCTGGCCGTAGTTCTCCCCGGTTCTTCCGGGCTAACGAACCATCTCCGCGCCTTTCGCACCCTGCTGCATTTCGCGCAGACGATCAGCGATGGCGCGAACTACCGCGTGAATCAGGCTGAGTTCGACTACGAGATCGAGGGCGCAGATTTTCTCGAGCAACTGGCGCGTGCCGATGGTGCGATCCTGCTCACCGCGCACATGGGCAACTACGACCTCGGCGCGGCGCTCTTCGCGCAAAAATTCAATCGCGAGATCAGCATGGTGCGTGCACCGGAGCCGCATCACGAGTCCGCGCAGCACCTGACAGGCTTCGTTGAGGAA
>JBJMWV010000344.1:0-4417 GCA_045809985.1 Chthoniobacterales bacterium
CGCGTAATCGCGACCGCCGAGCCAATGCAGGTTCGCACGCTCAGGAAACGCTCCGCGATCCACTTTTGTCCATGGACCAACGATGACGACGTTCCACTCCGGATTCCGATCTGCGAGATGCGCGAGCAACTCGTAATCGAGGCGTTCATCGACGACTCCGAAGTAACCGAGTGTAGGCCCGGAAAGATGTGCGACATCAGCCGGCACTGCGGTGCGCGCGTGACGCGCTTTCGCGAAATGCTTCACATCGACGCCGCACCCGTAAGAGTAAACGTTCTTGTGATAAGGCCGCTTCGCCTGCGCGAGCTTCGGCCCACCGCCGAAGACCACATCCGCAACGGCGAGTAGTTCGCGCTCACGGCGAATGAGTTCCGGCGGAGCACCGCGGAACTGCGAAAGCTCGTCCATGCAATCGTAGACGATCGCATCTTCATTCATGTGACCGGCGAACGCCGTCACCGCCATTGGATCATAAAACCACTGCACCGGATTCTCGAAGCGCTGCCCGAGCGGACCGGCGAGAACTGATTTCACAAGACGGCGCCGCTCTTGATCAACCCACGCGCCATCCGACCAGCGTGATGCCGGCATTTCCATCTGGAGCACAACGATGTTCGGATACGCTTCGACTTCGCGCAGAGTCACATTTGCGCTCGTGATCTGGTCGTTAGGCCGTGGCCCTTCGACGAAAAGAATTGGATGTCTCTGTGACAGCCGGGAATGAAATTGCTGCGGACGCTGCCAGACCCAATCCCATCCGAGATGAGAATGGACGATGATCGGGAACGGACGCTTCGCGCGGTTGAGATCGAGTGTCGTGATATCCGCGCTGCGTTTTCCTCGCTTCAGGCTCTTGGGTTTGATCGTCGTGAATTCCATCTTTTGCGTGTAATACGAAGCCACGTTGTTGTGCGGACGTAAGGCTAAAACCTAATCCGCAGCCGCTGCGGTGCTCGCATTCGAATTGACGGATTGCTTCCGCCTCGCGATGCGCCGCGACTAGTGAATGTGGCTGTCTGGGTTGGCCGGAACCTTCGCCCACGATTGTCGCTGCTCAAAACGCTTTCTCGATTGGTCATGAGCGAAGCGGCGTGATTAAGTGCGTCGTCGCACGGGCCTATAGCTCAGCGGTTAGAGCAGGGGACTCATAATCCCTTGGTCCCAGGTTCGAATCCTGGTGGGCCCAGCCTTCGCTGTTGATGCGCAGCATCGAAAGCGAAGATGTCGCGCCGAAGCGTAGCGAAGGCGGACCGTGTTTGACTGGAAGCTACGGCTCGGCGTGCCAGCTCCTCCTCGAGGCGGTGCGAGCGTCGCGCTGCGAAAAAAGGTGCTCCCGCGCGGCGGGCTGAAGATTTGAGCGGAAAATGTCGCGCAACTCCATATAAATCGTCGTTTCTCCCGTGGATTGCGTTGACAACGCGAGTGGGCGTTCAATAATGCCGCGTGTTGAAAAAATTCATCCCGCAGAAGCCCCTGTCCTCGATCGGAGAAGGATCGTTAAGCGCGGGCACTGATGATGCTAACAACGGCCTTGCCCATCGCGAGGAATCACGACCACCTGCACCAACTACTACCGATCAACCCAATCCTATGGCTGACCATTCCGGCAAAGACGTCCTTTCGAGCGACGTTGAAATCAAAGGCTCGATCAAATTCCAAAAAGAGCTGCTCATCGACGGCAAAGTGGAGGGCGAAATCCATTCGGATGGCGTCCTGACCATCGGCGAAAACGCCGACATCCGCGGCGAGATCAAGACCAAGTCGATCACCGTTTTCGGCAAAGTTCACGGCAACATCACTGTCGGCGAACGTTGCGAACTGAAGTCGCGCTGCACCTTGCAGGGCGATTTGAAAGCGGCTCGTCTCGTGATCGAAGAAGGTGCGACCTTCATCGGCAAATCCGAAGTGACGAGCAGCGGCGCAGCCCGGAGTGGTTCTAACTCCCGTCCGGAGATTGTCCGGAACGACGAGTCCGCCGCGCCTGCGAAAGCCGCTTTCGGCGCCCGCGCCTAACGAATAGTAAGCTTCCCCCGCACCAGTGGCAAAGCCCGGCCCTGCCAAGCTCAGCGTGGAATGTCCACACTGTGGCTTCAAGCAGATGGAGTATGCCGCGGCGAGGAGCACGATGTGCCGCCAGTGCGGCAGCAACTTCGCGCCGAGCGCGCCGAAGCAGCCTGAGATAAAGCTGCGCGCGCCGCGCGAATCGGCGGCCGCGTCGGTTGCGTCCGCCGTCTCGAATGTTGAGTCGTCGCTCCTCCACAAGTTCGACGGCCTCTGGGGGAAGCAGCGCAGCTCGACGGTCGAATGCTTCGATTGCAAAGCGAAGCAGGAAGTCATCTCGAGCGCGACTTCGACGACCTGCCCGAAGTGCAGCGCGCATCTCGATCTGCGTGATTACAAAATCACGACGAGCTTCAGCCGCGCGATTCGCACGCATGGTGAGATCTACGTCACCGCGAAAGGCGATCTGAGCAGCAGCAATGTCACCTGTAGCACCGCCTTAATCGAAGGCAAGCTGCGCGGCGATCTGCATTGCTTAGGGAACGTCACGATCAACTACGACGGCAAAATTCCGGGACGCATCTTCGCCAATCACGTGCTGGTTGATCGCCGCTCGAGCGTGCAATTTTTCCGGCGCGTTCGCGTGAAGAGCATTGAGATTCGCGGCCACATGATCGGCGATGTCATTGCGGACACGGTGGTTGTGATTCATCGCAACGCTTCACTGGACGGCAACGTCACCGCCAAATCTATCTCGGTGGAAAAAGGCGGGATGTTCTCTGGCCAGCTTGTCATCGGCAGTGGGGGACTGACTCAGGCAGAGTTGTTGCCGGTCACCGCTGCTCCGGCGCCTGCTTCTGCTGCGCCTGCTCAAGAGTCGCTCGGTTTGATCCAGCCGCTGCCCGCTACTTAGCCCTCGCGGCTGAATGCGAAAGAAGCTGGTCCCGCGGAGCCCGTACGACCGTCTGGGCGGTTACGTGCATCTGCCGCGTCTGATCGACAAAGCGAAGCTCCATCGCAAGGGACTCCTTAACGGATACAACTACAAGACCGTCGGTTTTGATAAGCACCTGCTCGCGTTTTTAAAGCTGAACGGCGACGACTTCGAAGAAGCAGCCAATCGTCTCGACGACGACAGCGCGATTCTTGAGTGGGTCGAAAAAAACGGCGCGAAGCATTTGCCTGAAGCGATTGAGGACTGGAATCACGCCATGGTTTCGCGGCATCCCGATACTGCCGTGAAACGGGCGCGCTTCGCGCATTTCCTGAAGGAATCCGGCGGCGAAGGCCGCAAGGACATCGGCACCTACTTCGATCTGATCGAATTCGACGAAGGGCGCAAGCCGTAGCGCCTAACGAGCGAATTTTCGAAAGACTTCGTTCGCTTCTTCGAGGCTCTCCTTGCTCCCGATGTCGAACCACGTTCCTTTGATCTGGAACGTCTTCACCGGCTTCCGCTGGTAGAGCCACTGAATGAAACGGCCGGGTTGATCCGGGTTATTTCCCGCCGCGATGTAGGTTGTGAAGAGGGAGATCGTCTCGCGCGCAAAATAGTAGAGCGCAATCCCCGTCAGCGTGCTCTTGGGTTCGGCCGGTTTCTCTTCGAATGAAGTGATCACCCCGTTCGCGTCTGTAGTGATCGCGCTGTATTTCTTGATCAACTCCAAGTCGCCGACGTCGTAGGTCGCGAGCGTCGCTTCCGAGCCGCGCGCGTGCTCGGCGAATTCGGTGAGCGGTTCGCTAAACAAATTGTCGCCGGCCACCACGATGAGATCGCTCTGCGTGAGATTCTCGCGCACGAGCACGAGGTTGATGTCGCCGATCGCGCCGAGCTTATCCGAATCATCATTCGAGCCGTCGTTGATGATCTTGAACTGCAGCTTGCTCCCGCGCTGCTGGTATTGCTCCGACCAGGTCTGGAAATCGCGCGCGAACTTATTGTTCGTCACGACATAGACGGTCTCGATGTCGGGGATCGGCGCGAGATTATCCAGCACCCATTCGATCATCGGTTTGCCCGCGACTTCGAGCAGCGGCTTCGCTTTCGTCAGGGTGAGGGGATAAAGGCGCGTCGCGTAACCGGCAGCGAGGATGAGGACGTTCATAAGCGAGTTGGATACGCGCCGAACGGCCGGCGCGGGTGCGCCACACTAGTGCGAAATTCGCGCGCCGCTACTTCGCGCCGAGCGCCGCTTCCTGAAGACGCTTTTGCAATGGGCCGATCCGCGCTTCGTCGGTGATCTTGCCGCGTGTAATCGCATCCACGACATAGAAGGTGTCGTTCGCCGCGCCCTTCTCCGTGCTGATGCGCGAGAGCGCGATCGAGACCCGCTCCTCGCGTAACGCGGAGACGAGCTCGTAGAGTAGTCCAACGCGGTCCGGCGTTTGGATCGAAATCAGCGTGTAATCAGGATGC
>JBJMWV010000345.1:0-5113 GCA_045809985.1 Chthoniobacterales bacterium
GATGGAACTGGTCGCGAGCGGCGAAAAAGAAGGCGCGAAGATCATCGCCGATGGCCGCGGAGTGAAGATCGACGATGCGCCTAACGGATTCTTCCTCGGCGCGACGATTGTCGATCAGGTCGCTGACGAGATGACTCTGGCGCGCGAAGAAGTTTTCGGGCCGGTCTTGAACGTTATGCGGATGGACGATCTCGATCACGCCATCGCCGCCGCGAATCGCTCCGCCTACGGAAACGGCGCCGCGATTTTCACCAACTCCGGCAAAGCTGCGCGCGAATTCAAGAACCGCGTCAAAGCTGGAATGGTCGGCATCAACGTCGGCGTGCCCGCGACGATGGCGATGTTTCCATTCACCGGCTGGGACGAATCATTCTACGGCGACCTGCACATCCAGGGTCGCGAAGGTGTGCAGTTCTATACGCAGCAGAAAGTCGTCACGACGCGCTGGTTCGGCGAAGGCGTCGGCGATGTCTGGAAGAAGTAGTGGCTACTCGTGGTAGATCTCGACGACGGCTTTGCCGTCGGGGCCGATATGTCCGCGATACATGCCCGACGTGTTGAACGGCGTCGCGAAGTTGCCGTTACGATCTAGCGCGATGAGACCGCCTGTGCCGCCAAGTTTCTTCGCTTCTTCGAGCGCCGTGTCGGCAGCTGTCTGCACCGGCAATCTTTTGTATTTCATCAACGACGCGATCTCATGCGCGACATTCGCGCGGATGAAAAATTCGCCGTCCCCCGTGCCGGAAACTGCGCAGCTGTCGTTGTCCGCGTAAGTGCCGGCTCCGATGATCGGCGAGTCACCGACGCGACCAAATCGCTTGTTTGTCGTGCCGCCGGTCGAGGTGCCAGCAGCCAAATTTCCCGCCATGTCCAAGGCCACCGCGCCAACCGTTCCGCGCTTACCATCTTCGCCGGGCGGCTTCGTCTCCGCCTTTTGTTTCTCGTTTTGTAGTTCCTCCCACCGCCGATCGGTCCGGAAGTAACTCGCTGGCACGAGTTCGACGCCTTGCTCTTTTGCGAACGCCTCCGCGCCGTCGCCGACCAGCAGGACGTGCTTCGATTTTTCCATTACCATCCGCGCGAGGCTGATCGGGTTCTTGATGTGCTTCACGCCGGCGACTGCGCCCGCCGCGCGCGTGCGGCCGTTCATGACTGAGGAGTCGAGCTCGTTTGTTCCGTCGTGCGTGAAGACCGCGCCTTTGCCTGCATTGAAGAGCGGCGAGTCTTCTAGGATCCGGATCGCGGCTTCGATCGCGTCGAGCCCGGCACCGTTTGCATTCAGAATGCGATAACCGGCTTCCAGTGCCTCAGTCATTTTCGCGCGGTATTCCTTCTCCAGCTCCGGCGGCATGTTCTCCTGCGCGATCGCGCCCGCGCCGCCGTGCATCACGAACATGAATTTCGGCCGCTCGTTAGGCGAACCGGACGGAGTGCTTTCCTGCGCTGTCACGTTCATCGCGACGAACAGTGCAACGAGAATCGAGAAGAGTTGAGTGGTCCTTTGCAGCGCGATCTTCATCTCGGTAATGAGCGCCCGAGTTTCGCGCAAGCAAGCGATCAGATGGTGAGTTGCTCCGCGTAGAATGCGCCCGGATGTTGGCCGGAAGATGAACGACAATCCGTGGATCCAGATTTGTCCGGGAATCCGGCGGCGCACGATCATCACGGGCCCGAAGATGTATCAAATGCGGGCGGAGTTGGACGGCGGCAGTGAATTGCCCGTGCACACGCATCCACAGGAGCAGGTCGCACATGTTGTTTCCGGGCGCGTGCGTTTCATTGTTGATGACAAGCCGATTGAAGTCGGGCCGGGAGAATCGACTTACTTCGCGAGCAACCAACCGCACGGCGCGACGACGCTCGAAACCGCAGTCGTGATCGACACCTTCAGTCCGCCACGTGAGGACTATCTCGCGCTCGACGAAAAGGCGCGCGCTGCGCAGTAGATGAAGATCATTTCCGGCGGACAGACCGGAGTAGATCGCGCGGCGTTGGACGCGGCGCTGTCGTTAGGCATCGAATCCGGCGGCTGGTGTCCAGCTGGAAGACTGGATGAGAACGGACGCATTCCCGATCAATATCCAGTTCGTGAATTGCCGAACGGCGGCTTTCCGGAACGCACGCTGCAGAACGCACTCGATTCGGATGCGACGATCATCATCCATCCCGGAAGTATGCACGGCGGCACTGCGGACACGGCACGTATTTGTGACCAGAAGCGCAAGCCTTTCATGCTGATCGATGCGTCGATCACGACTGCGGAAGATGCCGCGCACGAGATCGGCAGGTTCGTTCACACACATCACGTCCGAGTGCTGAACGTTGCCGGCCCGCGTGCGAGTGAATGGTGGGACGGCTACGCGTTTGTGGTCGAGACGATCACTACGTTTTTGAACGAGATCTCCGCGCCGAAGATTTCCTTCATCGTTCCCGCGCACAATGAAGAGCACGAACTGCCGCAGAGCTTGCGTGCGCTCCGTGCCGCTGCCGACGAAAGCAGAAAGACATACGAACTCATCGTGGTCGACGATCAGTCGACCGACGCAACCGCAGGGATCGCGCAGCAGTTTGGGGCGCGGATTGTGCGCGTCAATCTCCGCCAGATCGCTGCGGTGCGGAATGCCGGCGCGCGGGCGGCGCGCGGCAAGATTCTGTTCTTCGTCGATGCGGATACGCAGATCGATGCGATGCATATTCGCGCCGCGTTGGAGGCGATCGAGAATGGCTGCGTTGGTGGAAGTGCTCGTGTCGCACTCGATCGTCCGGTGCCGCTCTGGGCACGGATTTTCCTGATCGTTTTCTCCGCGACCTACTTCACCCTGGGCCTGGGCGTGGGCGCATTCATCTTCACGCGACGCGAGCACTTCGAAACGATCGGCGGATTCGATGAGCAATACTTCGCGGGCGAGGAAGTTTATCTTTCGCTCGCGCTGCGGAAGCTCGGCCGCTTCATCATTCTGCGTCATCCGATCACGACGTCAGCGCGCAAGATTACGATGCATTCGACCGGCTACTGGTTCCGTCAATGGGGCGCAGTCTTGTTCGGCGGACGACGCGTGCTGACGGCGCGCGATCGTCTCCATCTCTGGTACGACGGCAAACGCGAACGCCGTTCCGCCTAACGAGTGCTGGCCCGCGACGGGCCCATCCCAATCGGCCGCGTCGCGCTGGTGCGAAAGTCGCGACTGTAGGTGAAAACCTGCGCGCGAAAGTACGGCCGGCCGGCTGAGTATTTGTTCGGCGAAGCCGACGAAGCGACCGCCGCCCAGTGGAGTGGAGCGAAGTGAGGCGCGTTACTCGAGGGCCGCAGCTTCCGCATCCTGTCCCTGCAACTCCAGCACCATGCGCCGGATGTGCTTGTAGCTCTGCCTTGGGGTGAGCAGCGCGAGGCTTTCCTGACGATCGCCCCACTTGAGCACTTGAATCGGTTCATGACGAACGCCCCAGGTGTTCATGTCGCCGCGTGTCGCCATGTAGAGGTCGATCGTGTTCCGGCCGGATAACGCCCAGCCGTAATCATCCACCTTGTAGATCTGACCGGTGGAAAGAATGCGGAAGTAGGTCCCGGCGGGCCAGCGTGACCAATCTGATGCCGCGCTGCCGACCGTTGGCCGCACGTATTCCGTCACGACGACTTTCTTACGGCCGTGTTTCGTTTTCACGTACTTCGTGACCTTCTTCTTCTTTGGCGCGAGGTAGCTTTCCAGCGAGCGACTGGAAGTCCCGCGATAATCCGGTTCAATTCGGTCGCCGACCGGCAAAGCGCGCGCTGCGTAATCCGCACTCTGAACGCCGCGGCTCGCCGCTTGGAGTCGGCCGCCGAGCGCGTTGTGGTCGGTGTACTGAAGATGATCTGACTCCGTGTGGGTGTAAGCCGTGGTCCGGACGTTCTGGAATTCGCTCTTCGCGATCGGAGCTTCGTAAGCGGGCAGCCGGCGAGTCGCAGCAACGGGGGCCGTTCCGCAAGACGTGAGGACGATGGCGCTGATGGCGCCGAGCGCGGAGATAGTGGCGTATTTGAGCGTCGCTATTCTCAATTCAGATCGGGTGAGTTGTTAACAGCTATTCACAAGCCGCGACAAGAAGATTCTTTCGCCTTTTTTGCATCAGGCGATGAATCGCGGAAGTTGCGCGATGCTCGCGGAATTCGATCAGCAACTCACGAAAACGCTCGCCGAAATCAGAGAGCAGGGGCTCTATAAAACGGAGCGCATCATCACTTCGCCGCAGGATTCGCACATCAAAGTCACGGGCGGCCGCGAGGTTCTGAACTTCTGTGCGAACAACTATCTCGGCCTCGCTGATCATCCGGCGTTGATCGCGGCGGCGAAGGAAGCGCTCGATACACACGGTCTCGGGATGGCGAGCGTCCGCTTCATTTGCGGAACGCAGGACATCCACAAACAACTCGAAGCCGCGCTGACAGATTTTCTCGGGACGGAAGACACCATTCTTTACCCCAGCGCCTTCGATGCGAACGGCGGCTTGTTCGAGACGCTGCTCGGGCCGGAAGACGCCGTCATTTCAGATGAACTAAATCACGCGTCGATCATCGACGGTATCCGTCTCTGCAAAGCGCAGCGCGCGCGCTACAAGCACAACGACATGGCGGATCTCGAGGCGAAGCTGAAGGAAGCGAGCAACGCGCGCGTGAAGTTGATCGCGACGGATGGCTGTTTCTCGATGGACGGGACGATCGCGGACTTGGAATCAATCGTTAGGCTCGCTGAGCAATACAACGCGATCACGATGATCGATGACGCGCATGCGACAGGCTTCCTCGGCAAGACGGGCCGCGGCACGCACGAGTATCGCGGCGTGATGGGCAAGATCGACATCATCACCGGGACACTAGGCAAAGCACTTGGCGGCGCGAGCGGCGGCTTTACCAGCGCGCGCAAACACATTGTCGAAATGCTGCGCCAGCGTTCGCGTCCGTATCTTTTCTCGAACAGCGTCGCGCCTCCGATCGTCGCGGCGACGTTGAAGGGGCTTGAGCTGCTGAAGGCTTCGACCGAACTGCGCGACAAGCTTGAGGAGAACACGAAATACTTCCGTGCTGCGGTGACGGAGCGCGGCCTGACGATCAAACCGGGCACACATCCGATCGTGC
>JBJMWV010000346.1:0-12972 GCA_045809985.1 Chthoniobacterales bacterium
GCCAGATCGACCGCCGCGTGGAGTTCTCGCCACCGGCGAGCGGGTCGATGTCCTGTCCCGAGTCCGGCTCGCGCATGTCGTCGACGGGCACCTCGATCCGCACGTCCAGCTCCTTGCGCACGCCGGTGTCGATCACCGTGCAGTCACGGCCCGTGCCCGCGAGGAAGCGGCCGACCTCGTCGAGCGGCCGCTGCGTGGCCGACAGCCCGATCCGCTGCACGCGCTTGCCGGCCTGGTGCTCGAGCCGCTCGAGCGTGAGCGCCAGGTGCGCGCCGCGCTTCGTCTGCGCGACGGCGTGGATCTCGTCCACGATCACCCAGTCGACGTCGGTGAACATCTCCCGCGCGCGCGACGTCAGCATCAGGTAGAGCGACTCCGGCGTCGTGATCAGGATGTCGGGCGGCTTGCGCAGCATCGCCTGGCGCTCCTTCTGCGGTGTGTCGCCGGTGCGGATGGCCACCGACACGTCGCCGCCGATCCCGCGCAGCGGAGCTCGGAGGTTGCGCTCGATGTCGTAGGACAGCGCCTTCAGCGGCGAGACGTACACGAGCCGGGTGCGCGCGTCGGCTGACGGCTCGGCCACGAGCCGGTCGAGCCCCCAGAGGAACGCCGCCAGCGTCTTGCCCGACCCCGTCGGAGCCGACAGCAGCGTGTTCTCGCCGCGCGCGATCGCCGGCCAGGCCTGGTTCTGGGCCTCCGTCGGAGCGTCGAAGGCGCGCATGAACCACTCGCGAACCTGGGGAGTGAACGAAGTCAGCGGATCAGGGCTCATACGCCCTCCAAGGCTACGAGGCCAGGCGCGCGTGCCAGACGACCCGGCCGCTCCGGCAGCTGAGCTTCTTGCGCTTCGCCGTGAGCGAGAACGTGCCGGTCGCGCGCCGCCGCGAAACGCTGCCGCGCAGGTGCACGTGGTTCTTCGACTTGTCCGCTCGGCCGGTGTAGGTGCCGTTGAAGCGGAAGCGGCCGTGGCGGTCGAGGCGCAGGTCGAAGAGGTCGGTGGACGGGGCGCCCTTCGCGCCGCCTGAGCACGTGACGCGGTAGCGGATGCGCATGTGCGCCACATAGCGCCGATCGCCGGAGACGCGCAGGTTCACGCGCAGCCCCTCCGAGGTCTTGCCGCTGTAGCGGGCGCCGCCCGCCGGCATCGAGCCGAGCGCCACGGGCACAGCCGCGAGCGTGAGGAGCGCGGCTAGGGATATGACTGAACGGACTCTGGGCACGTCGCTCCTCGCGTCCTTGCACTCCCAGGGTACCGATTGCACAGCGGCTGTCGCGCGTTCTGCGCCTGCCGCAGCCGATGACCTCGGGACGATCCCGGGCCCGGACGTATGTCCGATCACCGGGGCGCGCGGGTGGGCCGACATCTCCCGAGGACGGGTGCGCCTTTGGACGGCGTGCGCGGTCCGAGCCGAGATGGCAAAGCATGCGCTCACCCACCACCTGCGGCGAGTAGTCGCCGCCCTCGCCGGCGCGTCGATCCTCGTCGTGCCCGGCGCCGCCCACGCGGCGTCCGCGAAGGTGGACCGCGCCGGCAGGCTCACCTACACCGCCGCCAGCGGCGAGACGAACGACCTCACGGTGACCCACGGCTCGAGCGGCGCGGTCAAGCTCGAGGAGGCGGGCCATCTCGGGCGCTACCCGATCCTGATCGCCGCCAGCGGCGGCTGCACCGGTTTCTGGACTTTCGCCGCCTGCAACGGCGCCACGTCGTCGTCGCTGAGCGCCGGCGACGGAGACGACAAGGTGGCCGCCCTGAACGGCAGCGTGGAGCGCATCTCGTGCGGCACCGGCATCGACTCCGTCAGCGCCGATCCCAACGACGCGGTGGCGGCCGACTGCGAGACAGTGAGCCGCAGCGCGGCGCCACAGCCAGCGCCGCTGCCAACGCAGGGCCCGATTGCTCCGGGCGCCGGCCAGACCGGCCTGACGCCCGATCCGCCCGTCGACGGGGGTGGTGCGTCGCCGGGTGAGCCGGGCCCGTCCGTGAACATCGAGCCCGTCGTGATCCCGCGGCAGACCGCGGCCGTCGGCCGCTCGGGCGTCGTCTCCGTGCGGGTCGTCTGTCCGCCCGATGCGGGCGCCTGCGCGGGCACCGTCGAGCTGGTGCTGCTGAAGGGCGCCGTGCGCAGCCGCGCACGGCTGACGGCGGCGGGCTCGAACGCGAAGGGCGTGAAGATAGGCGGCGCGAGGTTCACCGCCGAGGCGGGTGAGAAGCCGATCGTGCGGATCCGGCTGAACCGGCGCGGCCGCCGTCGCGTCCTGCGCAGGCGCCACACTCGCTGCCGCGTCGTCGTGAAGACGCGCAGCGCCGGCGGCAAGGTCGTGACCAGCAGCCAGACGATCACGCTGCGGCCTCGCCGCCGGGCCGGACGGGCCACGAAGCGGCACTGATGGAGCGAGGCGCGGGCCTGATGCGCTGGGTGAGGGTCGCCCAGGCCGTCGCCGTCGGCGGGGTCGTCGGCTACGGGCTCCAGGCCACGCTCCCGTTCTGCCGGAGCATCAGCGGCGACTCGTTCGAGACCTGGAGCTACCCCGGGCTGTTCGTGCTGGCCGCGCTGCTCTGCTTCGCTCGCTGCGCCGCGATCGACGGCGAGCGCGCCGCCTGGGCCATCCTCGGCGCGGGACTGCTGGCCACGGGCGCGGGCGACGTCTACTGGAATCTCGCGATCGGCGACGCCCAGGCGCCCAGCTTCACCCCGGCCGACGCCCTCTGGCTCGCGTTCTACCCGGCGTGCCTCGCGGGCCTGGCGCTGCTCGCGCGCACGCGCGTGGAGCGGATCCGCGCGGGCCTGGCGATCGACGGGCTGATCGGGGCGCTCGGGATGACCGCGGTCGGCGCCGCGCTCGTCTTCGGCGGCCTGCTGGCCGAGAAGGCGACCTACCCCGACGACTACCTGATGGACGCGGTCATGTTCTTCGGCGACCTCGTGCTGCTCGGCGCCACGGTGGCGGTGCTCGCCGTGACCGCGTGGCGGCCGGGGCGCGCCCTCGCGTTGGTGGCGGCGGCGCTGCTGATGAGCGCGGTGGTCGACGGCTTCTCGATCTGGCAGGGCGCGACCGGCGCGGAGGTGAAGGTCACCGGCGTCGAGGCGCTGCTGCCCGCCGCTGCGGTGCTGATCGGCGTCGCCGGCTGGCAGCCGCGGACGCGCACAGTCGCCGTCGCCCTGGAGGACTGGCGCTCGATCGCAATGCCCGCCTCATTCGGCGCGGCGGCGCTGGCGCTTCTCGCGGCCGGACTCGTCACGCCGCTCAACACGCTTGCGCTTGCGCTGGCCGTGGCGACGCTCGGCGCGGTGATCGTGCGGATGGGCGTGGCGCTCGCGGATCACACGCGGCTGCTGGCGGCGAGCCGTGTCGAGGCGCACACCGATGCGCTCACCGGGCTGGCGAACCGGCGCCGGCTGATGGTGGACCTGGACGAGGTGGCCGCGACCGCGACGATCGAGCGGCCGTGCGCGCTGATGATGTTCGACCTCGACGGCTTCAAGCGGTACAACGACTGGCACGGCCACCCCGCGGGCGACGCGCTCCTGCGCGCCATGGGTCAGCGCCTGGCGGTCGCGGTGGGGCCGGCGGACCGCGCCTACCGCCTGGGCGGCGACGAGTTCTGCGTGATCGTGGACGGCGGCGAGCTCGACGCACGGCGCACCCGCGGCGCGGCGCTCGAGGCGCTGGCGCAGGCCAGCGGCGGCTTCGAGGTCGCGAGCTCGTGCGGTCTCGTGCTGATCCCCGCCGAGGCCGCCGGCACGGGCGCGATCCTGAAGCTCGCCGACGAGCGGCTGTACGCGCAGAAGGCCCGGGCCGGCCAGGTGGCGCCGGTTGGCGCGCCGCCGAGCTGACAGGCGCGTCCCTTCACGGCTGCGGACGAGCCACGCGAGCGAGGTGGTCCTCGAGCGTCTCCCGGACCCAGCGGCGCGTGTCGCCGTCGGCCATCCGGTAGCGCCCGAGCAGCTCCTTCTGCCCCTCGAGCGGCAGCCCGGCGATCGTCCAGCCCACCGCGAGGCGCTCGAAGAGCAGCTCGCCGCGACGCTGCCACTTGTCCTCCTGTGACGCGCCCGGGGACGCGTCCAGCTTCTCGAGCTGGCGCAGCGTCCCCTCGGAGAGCGAATTGCGGACGGTGAGCACATCGCCGGCGGAGTCCGTGTAGTCGGTCGTCGAGACCGGCTGCGTGCTGTCCTGTTTGCGACGCCTGCTGCGGCGTCCCATCAGGCCGCCGTCGACGCCGCGCCCGACTCGCCCGTGCGCTTGGCGCAGTCGATCTGGAACCAGACCGCCTGGCGGCCGGGCTCGACGCCCCACTCGTCGGCCAGCTGCTCGACGAGGAACAGTCCCCAGCCCTCGTCGGCATCGTCGGGCGGAACGGTGGGCGGCGGCTCGAAGCCAGGGCCGGCGTCGCGGACCTCGACGTGGACGACGTCGTCGGCGATCTTTACGCCCAGCATGATCGAGTCGTCCTCGGTCACCTGCGCGTGCTTGACGCTGTTGGTCACGAGCTCCGACACCAGCAACCGCACATCGAACGCGATGCTCGCCTCGAGGTGCGAGTCGAGGTCCGACAGCGCGAGGCGCGCAGCCGTGACGGCATATGGCCCACCCGCCAGCTCGAAGCTCATGTCCGACCGCATCGTGCGCTTTCCCCCTGCGCTTCGCCCATCCGGAGCGGCGAATCATGCCAACCTGCACCGTCAGGTGCGGCGCCGCCCGTCGCCTGGCGCGCACGCGGCACTCGCGCTCGCGAGCGGCTCGCACTACGGTGAGCGCATGGCCACCACTGCACCGGGCCCTCCACCGGTGATCGACTCCCCACCGCGCGACGTCGAGGCGATGCTGGCCGCGCTGCGCGCCGGGCTCGACGACCCGCACGCGGGCGTACCGCCCAAGCGCCCCGGCAACCTGCTGATCGGCACGTGGAACGTGCGCGCCTTCGGTGGCATCACCCAGAAGTGGACGTCGGGCCAGGACGACTCGCCGAAGCGCAACCTCGCCGACGTCTGCGCCATCGCGGAGGTGGTGTCGCGCTTCGACGTCACCGCCATCCAGGAGACGCGCGAGAACCTGCTCGGCCTGCGCACGATGATGAGCCGCCTCGGCGAGGACTGGTCCTTCATCGTGACCGACGTGGGCGACGGCGGCCCCGCCAACGGCGAGCGGCTGGCGTTCGTCCACCAGCGCTCGCGCGTCAAGTCGTCGGGGCTCGCGGGCGAGCTGGTCTTTCCGCAGGAGTGGTTCGGCGACGTGGACCGCGGCAAGCTGGAGCGCCAGTTCGCGCGCACGCCGTACGCGGTGAGCTTCGCCGCAGGCGACGAGGCGTTCACGCTCGTCACGCTGCACGTGCTGTTCGGCGACAGCCCCGAGGACCGCACGCCGGAGCTGGCTGCCATCGCTCACTGGCTGGGCGAGCGCGCGCACAAGGGTGGCGACTTCAACCACAACATGCTCGCGCTCGGCGACTTCAACATCGACCGCCAGGACGACCCGAACTGGATCGCGTTCACCGAGAACGGGAAGGGCCTGACGCCGCCGCCCGAGCTCAACTTCCTGTCGCGCACGATCTTCGACGACGAGAAGAAGGAGTCCACGTTCTTCGACCAGATCGCCTGGTTCACCCGCGAGGGGAGGGAGCAGCTCACGCTCCGCTACAACGGCAGCGCCGGGCGCTTCAAGTGGACCGACTACTGGCTCAGGGACATGCCGAAGACGCCGAAGTCATGGCGCCTCTCGGACCACTATCCGCTCTGGTGCGAGTTCGAGCTGGGCGCGCGCAGGCGATTCCGGCGCTGAGCGGCTAGACCGCCGGCGGCGGGGCCATCTCGGGATGCGAGGCGTCCGTGAACTCGCGGAAGAGCCCCGTCACCACGAACGCGACCTGCTCGCCGATGTCGACGGCGTTGTCGCCGATCCGCTCGATCGCGCGCGCCATCAGCATCATGTGCATCGCCCACTCGCGCCGGTCGGCGTCGTCGCCGATCTCGATCGCCAGCTTGAAGACCTCGCGGTTGAGCCGGTTGATCCGCTCGTCCTGGCGCACGAGGTCCTGGGCCAGCGCGACGTCGCGGCTCTCGAACGCGATCTTGGCCTGGGCGACCTCGGAGCGCGCCTGGGCGCCCATCTCAGCGATCTTGGCCCGCATCTCGTCGTGCGCCGGCGGGCTGTGGCCCGCGAGCGGGAGCACCTTCGCGATGTTCACGCACTGGTCGCCCATCCGCTCCACGTGCTTGATGACGTCAAGCAGAGCGGCCACGAGGCGCAGGTCCGTCGCGACCGGCGCCTGGCGCGCCAGCAGCGACAGCACGCCCTGGTGCACCTCGAGGTAGCGGCCGTCGATGCGGTCGTCGTCCGAGATGTCCATGCTGGCCACGGACCGGAGATCGTCTCGCAGCTTTTCAATTTCACCGACAAAGGCGAACGCGAAGTCGCGATGCGGCCGGAGCTCACGCCGACTCTCGCGCGGGTCGTCGCGGCTCACGATCGCGAGTTCAAAAAACCGCTGAAGTGGTTCTCGATCCCGCAATGTTTTCGTTACGAAAAACAGCAGCGCGGCCGACTGCGCGAACATTTCCAGGTCAACTGTGACATCATCGGCGAAGCGTCACTCGCAGCCGATATCGAGCTGATCGCGCTCGCGATCGATCTGCTGCGCGCGTTCGGTTTTTCGAGCAGCGATGTTGTCGTGCGAATCAGCGATCGTTCGTTTTGGATCGAGTTTCTGAAGGCACACAACGTGCCGGAGGAACGCTGGCCGGAGATGCTCCAGGCTATCGACAAATCGGAACGGGAAACCCGCGACAAGACCCGGGAGAAACTCGGCCACCTCGCCGCGCCGGTGTTCGAAATTTTCGAGGCCGGCGGCGAAAGCGCCCGGCTCAATGAGGTGGTGAGCGGACTTGCGGCTCGCGGCCTCGCTGACTTCGCTAAAGTCGATGTGCGGATTGTGCGCGGCCTCGCCTACTACACCGGGATCGTATTCGAGGTGTTTGATCGTGCCGGCAAGGCACGCGCGCTCGCCGGCGGCGGTCGTTACGATGATTTAATTTCTAATCTGAGTGACGGCGGTATCTCACTTCCGGCGCTCGGTTTTGCGATGGGAGATGTTGTGCTCGGCGATTTGATCGACGAGACGCCGGCCGCGCGCGACACAATGGAACGGTCGATCGCAGCGGCACGAGCCATTGATATCTTTGTGGTGATCGCGAAGGAAGACCGCCGTGCAGACGCGATTCGTATCGTTCAACAATTGCGAGATGGCGGCCACTGCGTCGATTACTCGTTAACCCAGGCGAAAGTCGGAAAACAATTTCAAAGCGCCGAGCAACTCGGTGCGCGAGCAGCGATCTTGTTCGGCGACGAATGGCCGCAGGTCGCGGTGAAAAATCTCGAGAGCGGCGAACAGGAGTTAATGCCGCACGACGTGCTGCTGAAGAGGCTGTCATCCTGAGCGCAGCGAAGGACCTCGCAAGCGTCCGCAGGCCAGCTGTCACTTGAGAGATTCTTCGCTTCGCTCAGAATGACACGCGCGTGACGAATTCGTACCGAACTCACAATAACGGCGAACTCCGCGCCAGCGACGTTGGAGCGACAGTCAAGCTGGCGGGCTGGGTAAACATGCACCGCAACCTCGGCGGTGTTGTTTTTCTCGATTTGCGCGATCGCGAAGGTCTCACCCAGGTTGTGTTTCGTCCTGAGGATGACGCAGCGCTCGCGGCTGAGGCGCGCAAGCTCGGACACGAAGACGTCATTCAAGTGATTGGCGCAGTCGCGGCGCGCATTTCAGGCATGGCGAACCCGAACATGCCAACGGGCGAGATTGAGGTGATTGCGCGCGAACTGCGCGTCCTGAATCGCGCAGAGGATCTGCCGTTCGAGATCGGTTCCGAGGTGAAAGACGAGGACCTGAGACTGACCTATCGCTACCTCGATCTCCGCCGGCCGCAGCTCGCGCGGAACCTGCGAATGCGAGACACGGTCGTAAAAGCGGTGCGCGATTATTTTCACGCTCACGGTTTCATCGAAGTCGAGACGCCGATCCTGTCGAAGAGCACGCCGGAAGGAGCGCGTGATTTCCTCGTCCCGTCGCGCATCTGGCCGGGAAAATTTTATGCGCTGCCCCAGGCCCCCCAGCAATACAAGCAGTTGCTCATGGTCGCAGGCGTGGAGCGCTACTTCCAAATTGCGAAATGTTTTCGCGACGAAGACCTCCGTGCCGATCGACAGCCGGAGTTTTCGCAGATCGACGTCGAAGCATCATTCGTCCAGCCGGATGATGTTTACACGCTGACCGAAGGGATGTTAGCCGCGGTTTTCCGCGATTCGCTCAACGTGGAAATTTCAACACCGTTCGACCGGCTCACCTATCGCGAAGCGCTCGAGACTTACGGCAGCGACAAACCGGACCGGCGATTCGATCTTCGCCTGGTCGATCTGACGGAGACGTTTCGCGAAAGCGGTTTCAAAGTTTTCCGGCATGCGATTGAGAGCGGCGGCGTCGTGAAGGCAGTCAACGCGCGCGGATTCGCCGGAATTACCGCTGGACAGCTCGCGGAACTTGAGGCGACAGCGAAAAAATTCGGCGCGGAAGGGCTCGCCACGATCAAGGTCGAGAACACCGGATGGAAATCGGCCATCGCGAAATTCCTGAGTGACCGCGAACGCGATGCGCTCATCGCGCGTCTTGGAATCGAACTGGGTGATCTCATCCTGTTCGCGGCGGATCAGCGCGATGTCGCGTGCGAAGTGCTCGGGCGATTGCGATTGCGCGTCGCTGAAATGCTCAATCTGATTCCGGCGAATGAGGTGCGCGATTTCGTTTGGGTGACCGACTTTCCCTTGCTGCAATTCGACGCGGACGAGCAGAAATGGAATGCGGTCCATCATCCATTCACTCGACCCCACGCCGACGACGTTGCGCTGATGGAGCAGGGGAAATTCGCGGAAATGCGCGCCGAGGCCTACGACGTCGTGCTTAACGGCGTTGAGGTCGGCGGCGGTAGCATTCGTATCCACGAACCCGGTCTACAGGCGAAATTGTTCAGCGTGCTCGGCGTCAACGCGCAGCAGCAACAGGAAATGTTCGGCCACATGCTGCGCGCGTTTCGCACCGGCACGCCACCGCATGGCGGGATCGCATTCGGTCTCGATCGGCTGGTCATGCTCGTCTGCGGTGAAACCTCGATCCGCGAGGTGATGGCCTTTCCGAAAACCAACCGCGCTCAGGACCTGATGTCGCAATCACCGTCACCCGCGGAGCCGCGCCAGCTGCGTGATTTGGGCATTGGCCTGGCGGAGAAAAAAATGACGTAGCGATTGCGGTCCTCAGCGAGCAACTTTCCTGAATCCAAACCGGACCTCAGCCGCATCCATCCAATAGAACTATGGAAACGTCACCACCATCTCCATTGCCTGTCAGCGCCCCGGCCCTGAACAACGTGCGCACCTGGTGCGCCCTCTGTCATGCCAGCGCATTGCTCGGGGTATTCGTACATTTCCCCGGGCACTTGATTCCGCCGCTTATCGTCTGGCTGTTGAAACGCGACGAGTCGCCCGAGATCGACGCGCACGGAAAGGAAGCGGTCAATTTTCAGATCTCCATGCTCATCTACAATGTCGTGGCCGGCGTGTTTTGCATCGTCCTGATCGGGTTTGCTTTCCTCGCCGTGCTCTGGGTCCTGAACGCGATCTTCGTCATTATCGCCGCGATCCAGGCGAGCGACGGAAAACTCTACCGCTACCCGATGACGATCCGGTTCTTGCAGTAGCCAGAGACAGGCACTCGACGATCCTACCCCGGACGCACGTGTGCCTGTTCTGTGCGGAAACAGAACGCGACCGCGAAGGTGACGATCGTGCCGAAGCAGATCCACCACGGGAATTCCATTTTCGGCAGCCACCACGGCGTGTCATAGGCGACGGTGCCGAACAGGCCGGCGATGTTGTTGATCAGATTGCTCAGGATCGCGACGGCGATGAAGCCGGTGATCATTGCGATGATGTTGCCGGTGTTGTTGCCGTGACGGCGCGTGAACATTCCGCACAAAAAGACGCCAAGGAGCGGGCCGTAAGTATAACCGAAAATGCCGAGCACGATCGGGATGATGCGGACGTTCGGGTGAATGACGACGATGAATGAGGTGAACGACGCGACCAGGATCATGAGCGCGGAAAACCAGACGGTTGCCATGCGCACGGCGCGCAGACTCTGCTGCTGTGTCGCGCCCGGCCTGACGTAGGTCTCGTACCAATCGCGGGTGAAGCTGGTGGCAAGCGCGTTCAGCGCGGTGCTGAGCGAGCCCATCGCAGTGGCAAAGATCCCGGCGATGAGCAAACCCCGGAGACCGACCGGCATTTGGTAGAGCACGAAATGGCAGAACGTTTCGTTCGGCGTTTTCGGCAACGTCGGATCGGGATGCGCCTGGTAGTAAGTCCATAGCAGCAGACCGATCGAGAGGAACGTCATCACAATCGGGATATCGGCGAGCCCGCTGAGCATGAGGGAACGCCGACTGCGACGAATATCGGGCGCCGTCAGCATGCGCTGCACCATGTCCTGGTCGGTGCCATGCGTCGCCATGGTGACAAAGGTGGAGCCGATCAGGCCGGCGAAAATCGTGTACTCGATCTCGAACATGCCTTTCCATTTCTCCCAGCCGTGCTTCGCCGGGTCGAGGCCGGTTGTGACAAAATCGTGAACGCTAAAACCGCCGTGGCGCTGCACGATTTCGTTCCAGCCACCGGGAATCGCGGAGTAGAGTAGGCCGAGCGCGATGAGTGCGCTGCCGATCATAATCGAAGCCTGGATCAAATCCGTCCAAACGACCGCTTTGATACCGCCGAGCGTCGTATAGATCGCGGTGAGGACCACGATCACCACGTTTGCGCCGACGTAAATCCAGAGCGTCTGCGTCTGACTCGGCCGCGCACCTGCGATCATTTCATAGGCGAGCACGAGCGCGATGGCAGCGACGTACAGCCGCGCGCCGGATGCGAGCACGCGCGTGAAGAGGAACACGGCCGACGCGGCGTTCTTTGTCGGAGTGCCGAAACGTGCGGTCAGGTATTCGTAGATCGAGTAAACCTTGTAGTCGTAGTACGGCTTGATGAAGATGTAGCTGACGAGAATGCGCGCGATGATCGTGCCGAGCGCGAGCTGGACGTAAGTGTAATTGCGCAGCGCAAAACCTTCGCCCGGCGTGCCGAAAAATGTCGCGGCGCTCGTTTCGGCGGCAACGATTGAGGCGAGGACCGCCCACCAGGGAATGCGCCGACCGCCGAGCGCAAAGTCGTGGAGGCTGTCTTCCTTTCGGCCCATGCGCAGGCCGATGAAGATGATGATGGTGAAATACGAGAGGAGGACGAACGAATCGATCGCAAGCCGTGCATCCATCGCGGTGAGTTAAGCGACGGAAATCG
Organism: Chthoniobacterales bacterium; assembly: GCA_045809985.1. GTDB lineage: Bacteria > Verrucomicrobiota > Verrucomicrobiia > Chthoniobacterales > UBA10450 > JACCTI01. Next base: position 11,404 of record JBJMWV010000346.1, read on the forward strand.
CTAAGGAAAGCAGGAACACAGGAAGTATTTTGAGGTTGTGAAGATAACGCGGATCAAAGCGACGGAGTTCGATCTCGCAAAGACACTCGATTCTGGACAGGTATTTCACTGGCAATCGAACGGCGCCGGTTTTGTCGGCACGATCGGGGAGCGCGCGGTTTATGTGGAGCAGAACGGTGACGAGCTGCGCGCTGGCGGCGCTCCCGCTCGAGTCGTCGCGAACTACTTCGCTCTCGATCATCCGCTGGCGGAAATTTGCAGTGCCTTTCCGCGCGATGACGCGATGACGGCAGCAGCAGAGTTCTGTTGCGGGTTACGAATCTTGCGCCAGCCGAAATGGGAGTGTCTCGCGACATTCATTTGTTCATCGATGAAACAGGTGGCGCATATACGACAGATGTCGTTCGCGCTGCGTCAGCGGTTTGGCGAGTTGGCGGAAATCGCGGCGATCGGCGTTTATCGATTTCCTTCGGCGCAGCGACTCGCGCGCGCGACAGAAGCAGAGCTGAGAGAATGCGCGCTGGGTTATCGCGCGAAGAACTTGCTCGCTACCGCGCGTGCGATCGCGGCTGGCGCAGCTGACCTGGAATCATGGAGTTCACTAACGGACGAGGACCTGCGCGAGCGACTTTGTGGTTTGCCCGGGGTCGGAATGAAAGTGGCCAACTGTGTGATGTTATTCGCATACGAACGGCTGCGCGCATTTCCGATCGACGTCTGGATCGAGCGCGTGGTGCGCGAACGATATTTCCCGAGGCGTCGCAACGTCACCGCGCGCAAGCTGCGTGAATTCTGCGCGAGCTATTTCGGTGAGCACGGAGGTTACGCGCAGCAATATTTGTTTCACCACGCGCGGAAAACAAAGCGGCGACAGAGCGCCGCTGCCACAGCTGTAGCCGCCTCGCTCCGTCGAGGCGCCGCGGCCACGTCCGAGCGGCGTTCGCGGGTTGTGACCTCAGGCGCGTAAAGTATTCTTCCACAAGGGAAACTGCACGATGTCTGCTGTCGCTGAGGTCATGGTCCAACGAGGGGAAGAACGCCGCAAGGTGCTCTGGGCGGTACTCGCGTCCATCCTCGTGCACTTGCTCGTGGCCTATTCTCTCGCGGCTTTTGGCACTCGCGCTTCCTCGCCCGTCGTCGAGGAAGAAAAGCCGCTCGAACTAACGATGGTTGACCTGGCGCCGGCGCCGACAGTCCCGAAGAACCCGCCATTCGTCGAAACCGAAAAGTCGAAGGAGTCGGTGGAGAAGCCGAAGGAGCAAACGTTTGAATCGAATGCGAACTCAATCGCGGCAAGCAATGCGACCACAGCGACAGGCGATCAACCGCTGCCAGCGCAGGAAGGCAAGGATCGCCCGGTCACTACTCTCGCAAGCCAGCTGTCGCTGCCGAGTGAAGGAGCGCAGCCACAACCTCAGCAACAACAGCAAGCGACACCGCAACAACGCCAGCCGACGCCCGAGGCTGTTGCCACACCGCTGCCGGATCAGTTTGCGATGCTGACCTCGACGCCAACTCCGCCGCCGCCGAAAGCTCCGGAGGAAGCGGAAGCGGCATTCGTCGCGCAAA
>JBJMWV010000347.1:0-4267 GCA_045809985.1 Chthoniobacterales bacterium
CAAAGCGGTCGCGATCTGCGGCGTGTCGGCCGGCCCCTTTGGCGGTTCGCGCGTCATTGAGCAGCTCGTTCAGGTCGTGCGCGAGCTCGGACTCGCCGTCACTTTTACCGATGTGAACTTCAGCAGAGTTGGCGACGCATTCGACGAAGCCGGTAATCTGAAGGACCAAAAATATGTCGGCCGCGTGGCGAAGTTTCTGAACGAGCTGGTCTGGCTCGCGCGTGTAATGCGCTACGGCCGCGAGAACATTCCGCCGCTTTGAAGTTCGAGCTGCGCGAAGAAGACCTGCAGGAAAGCTTCGCGCGTTCCGGCGGACCAGGCGGTCAGAACGTAAATAAAGTCTCAACCGCCGTGACGCTGCGGCATCTGCCGACGGGAATCAGCGTGACTGTCCAGGATTCGCGCTCGCAGGCGCAGAACCGAAGTCTCGCGCGCGAACGGTTGCGCGCTGAAATTTTGCGCCGCGAACATGAGCGCCGCGCCGCCGTCCGCTCCGAACGCGAAAAGAAGCGCCGACGTCATTCGCCGCGTCCGCGCCGCCTGAAGGAACGAATACTCGAGTCGAAGCGAAGACGTTCGGTGGTCAAGAAATTGCGACGCGGCGCTGATGACTAAACGACGAACAAAACTCAACCTTGGGATAATCGGCACTGGCTGGCCCGGCCAGCAGCACGCGCTCGCGCTCGCGCAGATCGAGCACGCGAAACTCTTTGCGGCGGCAGATCTGGATGCGACACGACGCAGCGCATTTGAGAAGGAATTCGCACCGGAGAAATCGTACGGCGATTACGCTCAGCTGCTGAAAGATCCGCACGTTGACGCGGCGATCATTTGCCTCCCAAACTTTCTGCACTTTCCCGCGTCGCTCGCCGCACTCGAAGCCGGCAAGCATGTGCTCTGCGAAAAACCACCAACCATGAACGCAGCGGAGATGAAGCTGCTTCGTGACGAAGCGGCGAAACGGAAACTGATCTACTACTTCAGCCGGCAATTTCGTTTCACAGCCGCGATGAGGGTGGCAAAGAAAGCGATCGACGATGGTCGTCTCGGCAAAATTTACCACGCGCACGCCACCTTCATCCGTTCACGCGGAACTCCGGGATGGGGCGGAGGCTGGTTCACTGACAAAAAGCGCAGTGGTGGCGGCGCGTTGATCGATATCGGTATTCATGCGCTCGATGCAGTCTGGTATTTGATGGGCTCGCCGCGTCCGGTTTCGATCAGCGCGAAGGTCTTTCGGAATTTTGCCCATTTGGTGGATGTGCCGGTGTTCGACGTCGAAGACGCGGCATTCGCGTTCATTCGTTTCGAGAACGATGCGGTTGTGCAGCTCGAGACCTGCTGGGCGGGCAACCTGACCGACGACGTTCCGCCGCGACAGTACTTCGGCCAGGAGCTCGCGAATTCTACGATTTATGGCACCAAAGGCTCGGTGCGGTTGAAGCCGCTGACTTTATTCGAAGATCAAAACGGCACGATCGTGCCGGTGTCGCTTGAAGCTGCGGAAAACGAACCCGGCGGATTCGAGTTGCAGCTGCGCAATTTTCTCGATGCGATCAACGGCGCTGCGGCGCCGATCAACGACGCCGACCAGGCCGTCGAGCTGATGGAGATGATCGATGGCGTGTATGCTTCAAGTGAACTCGGTCGCGAAGTAACGGTCGCCTGACAAGTCGCAAAAATCATCCGCGCGATACATCTGCGACAGGAGCGCTGCACGTAATCACATCAAACACCTATGAAAAAAATTCTTACAGTTAGCTTGCTCGCTGCCGCATCCACGGTCGTTTTTACATCCTGCGCCGAAACGGAGCCGGCCACGAGCACGACAACGACCACCCGGCAGACCACCACAGTCGCCCAGCCTGCGGCAACACAAACGACGACCACGCGAAACATGGGCGGCGGCTACTAATCGCTTCGCTTATCGTGCTGAAAGGGGCTCGCTGCGGCGGGCCCTTTTTATTCCGCGGCGACGACCGATTCTTCCGCCTCGGTCTCAGCGGCCTGGCTGACTACCGGCGCAATGGCCTGTAGTTTTTCGCCCGGCTTCAACGCAAGCAGCTTCACGCCCATCGCGTTGCGCCCGGTCTCCCGAATCTCCTTCACACGCGTTCGCACCAGCTGACCTTTGGTCGTGATCAGCATCAGCTCGTCATCGTCGCGAACGGTGAGCGCGCCAACAACATTGCCGGTCTTGTCGCCGGTCTTCATCGTGATGATGCCTTTGCCGCCGCGCGACTGCTTCCGGTAATCGTCGAACACGGTCCGTTTTCCGATGCCGTTTTCGCCCGCAACGAGCAACATCGCATCCGGATTCACGATTGCACTGGCGACGACGTGATCGCCTTTCTCGGGACGAATTCCCCAGACACCGACAGTGTTGCGCCCTTGATCGCGCAACTGTTCCTCGTGAAATCGAAGACTCATGCCGTCTTTCGTGATCAGCACAATCTCGTCATTACCGATGGTGAGCTTCGCGTCGATCAGGCAGTCATCGCTCTCGATTTGGATGGCGATGATCCCGCCTTTGCGGACGTTGCGATAATCCGAAAGGTTCGACTTCTTGACGATCCCGCTGCGCGTCGCGAAGACGACGTGGAGCTCCGGATCCCACGTGTTGTCGGTCGCGTTCGGGCCTGTGCCGCTCTTCTTCGCCTGGATACGAATTGTAGCCGCGATTTTCTCGTCGCTCCGGAGCTCGAGAAGATTGGCGATTGAACGACCCTTGGCGGCGCGACCCATTTCCGGAATCTCGTACACCTTCTCGACGTAACAGCGGCCGGTCTCCGTAAAAAACATCAGGTAATCGTGCGTCGTCGCGGTGAAAAGATGTTCGACGAAATCGCCTTCGTCTTCCGCGGTTGCGCCTTCGCGGGTTGTCATACCGACGACTCCCTTGCCGCCACGACGCTGAGCACGGAAAGCCGAGACTGCGGTGCGCTTGATGAAGCCGCCATGGGTAATCGAAATGATGCAGCCTTCGTTAGCGATCAGGTCTTCCATGGCCATCTCGCCCTCATCTGGTACGAGGTGTGTCAGGCGAGGGGAGCCGTGTTTGTCGCGAAGCTCGCGCAGCTCCTTCTTGATGATGGTGAAGACGCGCTGCTCTTTCGCGAGGATGTCACGCAGATCTTTGATCCGCTCGATCAGCTCCTTGTATTCACCGGTGATCTTCTCGCGCTCCAACCCCGTGAGTTGGTAGAGTCGCAGATCAAGGATTTGGTTCGCCTGGTGTTCGCTGAATGCATAGCGGCCATCGAGCAGTCGCGCTTCGTTGCGAATCAAAATCCCGATCTGCTCGACCTGGCGTTTGGTGAATTCAAATGCGAGCAATTTGACCCGCGCTTCCTCGCGATTCGCCGATCCGCGAATGATGCGGATGAACTCGTCCAGGTTGGCGAGGGCGATGAGATAACCTTCGAGCGTCTCGGCCCGCTCTTCGGCTTTGCGTAATTCAAAGCGCGTGCGGCGCAGCACCACTTCGCGGCGGTGCTCGATGTAGGCCGCGTTCGCGTCTTTGAGCGAGAGGAGCTTGGGCCGGCCGTGATCGATCGCGAGCATGGACGCGGCGAACGAGCTCTCCAGCGCAGTGTGCTTGTAAAGATTGTTGATGACGACTTTTGGGTTGCCGTCGCGTTTCAATTCGATCACGACGCGAGTGTTTTCGTCCGATTCGTCGCGGATCGCGCTGATGTCGCCGATCGTCTTGTCGTTCACGAGCTGCGCGATCCGCTCGACGAGCGTGGCGCGATTCACGTTGTAAGGGATCTCGGTGATCACGATCTGCTCGCGGCCGCCTTTAAGCTCTTCCACGCCGGCTTTGCCGCGCACTTTCATGCTGCCGCGTCCGCCGTTGAGATATTGCTTGATGCCTTCCAGTCCGCAGATCGCGCAGCCCGTCGGGAAGTCCGGGCCTTTCACGAACTTCATCAGTCCTTCGATCGTGATGTCTGGGTCGTCGATCTGCGCGCAGATGCCGTCGATCACTTCCACGAGATTGTGCGGCGGAATGTTCGTCGCCATGCCGACCGCGATGCCGGTGCCGCCATTGACGAGCAGATTTGGAAACGCTGCCGGAAACACGGTCGGCTCCGTGCGCGTCTCATCGTAGTTCGGGACGAAGTCGACGGTGTCCTTGTCCATGTCGACCATGAGCGCGGCGCCGAGATGCGTCATGCGCGCCTCGGTGTAACGCATCGCTGCCGGCGGATCGCCTTCGACGCTGCCGAAGTTGCCCTGACCGTCGACAAGCCGCTCGCGCATC
>JBJMWV010000348.1:0-6523 GCA_045809985.1 Chthoniobacterales bacterium
AAATCACCACACTTGCGCTGCTCGGTGTGCCGACCGTGTAACCACCACCGCTCATCGCCTGCAGCGTGACGGTTCCGTTACTGAGCCGGTTCGGATTCGCGACCGGAACGATCGGGACCTTCACCGCGCTGGTTCTCGCGGGGAACGTGACTGAAGCGGGCAGGGCGAGGTAATCGGTCGCTTCCGCCGCAGTCCCGCTCTTTTGCAACGGCACCGTGATCGAGCTGAAGAGCAGGCTGCCGCCGCGGGTTACGGTGATCGAGCCGTTGCTTTCCGGCGTCGTCGCAGCATCAGGCGGTTGCGTGGTCGCGGGATCTGTTGCGGTCAACGTGACGACGTTCTCAGTCTGAAGATCCGTCGCGAGCGTGGTGTGATCGTCCGTCGCAGAGCCGTGCGTGTGCGTGTTGTTCGGATCAAGCCCGGTGAGGATCTCCGCCCAATCAGAGACACCATCGCCATCTGTGTCGATGTCCTGAAAAGCGACATGATAATACGCGTTCGTGACGCGCGGCGCGGCGATCGTTTGCACCCCGCCATTGCCGGTTAACTGCACCGCCGGCAAGAACGCGGTCCACCCATTAGGATCGCCGAGATTCGTGCTCCACTCGACGCGGTAGAGTTTGCCTCTCACGGTCGGGAACGACAGATAAACGTTGTTCGCGTCGGCTGTGATCTTCGTGATCGCAATGGTCGAACTCGCGCTCAGCGGGTTTGTCCCGGCGGCGAGTTCCGCACCATTCGTTAGGCCATCGCGATCATCGTCCGCCGCGAGCCAGGCGGGATCGTTCACCTGCGCGGCAGTGAGGCCGTAGGTCATTTGCCAGACGGTTTTCGTCAGGCTGTCATCGATCGCCCGTGCTGAGGGCGCCGCTGCGGTGAAGAGCGCACTGGCACAAAGGAGAGCGGCTCGAGTTTTCACAAGCGGAAGGCGGGAATACTATTTGAGCCCTGATCGGCGGTGAAGCAAATAACGAGCAGATCGCAAGCCGGCGTCGCTCAGGTTTGCAGCTCGCGAAAGGCGCGCCCGAGGTGCGCGAGAATGTCGGACGGGAGGAGTGATTGCTCACTCGCGCTGCCGTTGAAAATCGCGAGCTCCGCGGCGCGGCCACATACCCAGGCACCCACACGCGCGGCATCGTAAGGCGACAACTTTTGCCCGATGAGCGCAGCGCAAACGCCAGTCAGCACATCACCCATTCCGCCGGTCGCCATTCCGGGATTGCCGGTGGTGTTGTAGCTGATCGGCTTGCTTCGTTCGGCGACGATCGTGCGGCTTCCTTTGAATAGAAGCGCGAGACCGAATTCGTCGCAGAACCGGCGCGCGTGTTCGGCGCGTGAGACGTTCTCGAGCGGGAAAAGACGTTTCATTTCGCCGGGGTGCGGCGTGAGAAGACGCGGACCGCCGACACTCTTTAGTGCAGTTGTATCGTCCGAGAGGATGTTCAGGCCGTCGGCATCAACGACCATTGGCTTTGCTGCGCGTGTGATCAGATCGCGGATCTCGTCCGAATTTGCGCGACCAACGCCCGGACCGACGGCCCAGACATCGATCGGCTCGTCGATAATGTCGCGATACGAGCGGATCGGCTTCACCATGATTTCCGGCGCCGCTGCACTTGCGACAATCGGATAGATGTCTTCCGGCACGAACAACTCGACCAGTCCCGCGCCGCCACGCAGCGCGCCTAACGAACACATCAGCGCAGCGCCGACGAATCCTTTCGAACCAGCGACCACGCCGATCCGGCCGAACTGATTCTTGTAGGCGCCGAAGTCGCGGCGCGGAAGCAGGTGGCGAAGCGAATGCGGAGTGGCGATGAGAGAATCCGGCGACTCGTTAGGCAAAGCGAGGTCCGACAGCGTTACGAGATGGAGTCGACCGACGAGATTCAGCGCGCGATCGGCAATCAACCCGCGCTTCGCGGCGCCAATCGTGATCGTCACATCAGCGATGACACAATCAGTGTCAGTGTCGCCTGTGTCGCCGTCGAGGCCGCTCGGCAGATCCACTGCAATAACGAAGGCATTCTCCTCGCGACGCAGCCGGTTGATCTCGCGACAGGCGGCACGAACTGGATCGCGGAGCGGCGGCTTCGCGCCGAGGCCGAGAAGACCATCGAACACGATTGTGCGCCCACTCGTTAGGCGCACAAATTCTTCGCGCTGAATTACGCGAAATTTGTTTGCGGCGAGCTCGCCGAGTTCGTTCTCCGGAAACGCGAGCCACAGTTCGATTCTCCAGCCTAACGAGTGCAACACCGCTGCCGCCGCGAACGCATCGCCGGCGTTGTTCCCTTTACCGGCGAAAACAATGCAACGGCCGGGCTGCGGGAAAAATTTCAGGATCGTCGCCGCGATTCCCGCCGCCGCCTCGTCCATGAGCGCTTCAGCCGTAACGCCGCGGGCGAAAGCTGCGTCTTCGGCAGCGCGCATTTCCGCCACGCTTACGACTGGCGATTCCAATCAGTCCTCCGTCGACTTCTTCTTCTTCGATTTCTTTTTCGAGCTGCTCGCTTTGTGGTGACGCGATGATTTGCCGTGGTGACGCGTCGTGCTGCGTCGCGCGTGCGGCGCGGCGCGGACGAAATCCGGTCCGCTGATCTCTTGCGGGAGGACTTCCGACGAAGCGGCCGAACCGCGGGTCAGCGGTTTGGTTAACGGCGAGGATTCACCGCGAATGCCGCGCGCGATTTGCTCGGCCAGGCGCTGCCGGTAGCTCGCGTTTTGCGCGTAGCTGCCCTCGGTTGGATTTGTTAGGAACCCGCACTCCACCAGCACGGCGGGAATGTTTGTGCGGCGCAAGACGTAGTAGCCGCGGCGACGAATCCCGCGGTTCTCCGAAGGCGAAATCGAAACCACGTTGCGATGGATGCGCGTGGCGAGCGCGGCCGCATCACTCCGATAGTAGTAGGTCTCAATGCCGTTCGCACCGGAGCGTGATGCGGAGTTGAAGTGGATCGAGACGAAGGTCGCGTTGCGCTGTGAGTTAGCGATCGAGACGCGCTGACCGAGCGAAATGAAATCGTCGCTGTTACGCGTCATGACGACGCGATAGCCGTTTGAGCGCAGGATTGAACCGAGACGCTGCGCAACGTCGAGGGTCAGATTTTTCTCGCCAATTTTCTGATAGGGAACGCCGCCGCGATCAAAACCGCCGTGACCGGCGTCGATCACAATGGTGCGGCCCCCTTGAGCATGGAGGTCGCGCGCACAGAGCGCGATGAGCAACGTGACAAGAAGGAGGGAAAAGCGTCGGAATCGGGGGTTAATCATCCTGAGGTCGGTCGGAAAGTTTCGCGGCATTTTGCTTCGACTGCGCAGGAGCGTCTATCATGCCGCCTTTGACTGCGATTGAACCATTGGTCGTACGTTGTAGTCGCGGTCGAGATTTGGTTTCGAGAATGTTGTTGTGCGCGAGCAATTCGCCGTTCGGGCCGATCTGGTTGTAGGCCCAGGTGCGCGGCGCAGCGCAATGCAAAACGTGCAGGCGATTGGCCTGATCGATCTCGGCCTGCGGTTCATCGTAGGCAATCACGCGGCCTAAAGGGAAGGTGTTGTAGACCGCGCCGGTATCTTTGTCTTCGATCCGCACATACAGGCTGGTGTGATCGGGAAAGCGATTCGAGAGCAATGAATACGTGCGGCTTTCGCCCGCGCCGCGCTGGCCTTCCGGCACGCCGATCGTGCGCTGCCAGAATGGGCGGACGTCCACGACGGTGACAACTTTCGCGGGCGAGTAGAAGAACTTGTTCAGGTCGGCGAAGAAGACGTTCGCCTTCACGTGGTAGGGGCCGAGGTCGTGGATCGGGAAGAGCGGCGTGAGATTCACTTTGCGGCTCACCGTTTTGCCTGCCTCGATGCGCAGTGGCGGCTCCGGCTCCTGATTCAGGCGCTCGAGGAAACGGCCCTCATCCGCGGTGATCTCGAAACCGAACCAGTGCTCGCCACCATCGTCGTGCAGCTCGATGTCGCGACCCGCGAGGTTCGTGATCTCGACGTTCGCCATGATTGGCTCGTAAGCGATGTACTGCACACGCTTGAACTTCAGGTCGACCTGGATCTGGCCGTGCGCATGCGCGGTGCACAGAATCGCAACTGCAAGCGCGAGCCAGCGTCTCATTTCGGGCGCAAGAATAGCGCAGCTCATTCGAGATGGAAGCGGCGGCGGCTACTTGCGCGCGCCGCCGAAGATTCGCCAGCGCGACTTCGCTCCTGTCTCGGTCGTCGCGCTTGGCGCTGGCGCAGGTGCGCTGGGCGCAGCGCCGACAGACTGCCCTTTTCGTCGTGCGACCGCTGCGACCAACAACTCATCCCAGGAACTGCGGATGGTCTCGGCCGGCGCGCGAACGTACTGATCGTAAGCAAATTCAATCGCTTCCCAGCTCGCGATCTCATAGAGCGCATCCGCGTCGCGCATCGCACCACGCTCTGCGTGAATGATGTTGCCGGCTTTCAAGAAAACGAGCGCGGTTTGTGAGCCGCGGACGAGCTGCAATGCGCCGTCGCGGCGCGCGAGGCAGCACATCTGCAGAACATCGAGCGCATGGAACAAATCCATTCCGGTCTGGCGTTGCTCCTCCGCGCGCGCGATCGCATTCAGCAACTTCTCGCCATCGATCGGCTCGGGAAAAACTTTCGTGTGGGTGAGATCGATCCGCTGTTCTTCCGCAGAGTAAGCGGGGAGAAACATCGTCTGCAGACCCGCGAACATTTCGCTGAGCAATCCGCCTAACGAGAAGCCGTCAACCTTCTCGCCGCGCAATTGCGTGATCAGAAGCGAGCAACGCGAAACGCCGCGCGCCCAGTCGAGCGCGGCGGCATCACTGCGCGCTAACCCGCAGTTGTGCTCGGTGTATTCGCGCACCATCTGCACCAACTGTTCGCCGACCTCAGCGTCGTCGTGGACGATGAGCAATTGCATTCGATTCGTGGAGCGGTGAGGAGGTTAAGGTTGAAGAGAGCGGCTGGTCTCCATTCAACCACTCAACCGATCTTCCGCTCAACTTCTCTTACTGTTGCGCAGCGGAAAGCGTGAGTGGCGGCGGGAACAGGTTCAAGAGCTTGGTCGGCTCGGCGCGCACGTCCTGCAATTGGTCGTTGTAATAAACGCGCACCTGATAGCCGGCGTACTTCCGGTTCGCGGAGTCGGGCGTCGGCTTCTTGATCGTCGCTTTGCGGCTGCCGCTTGGCGGAGTGACCTGCGCGGCCGCGTCGGCGAGCGCTGCTTCGGACGAGATCGCGCCGTTCTTCAGCCGGATGTAGCCGACGGAGAGGACTTCGGGGTTGTTCTTCTTCCAATCGTGATCCGGCGTTACCCACTCGTAATTCACTTCCGCATCGGTCAACGCGACCTTGTTGTTGTCGACCGTGTCGTAGAAATAAACCTGGATCTTTACCTTCGTATGATCGGCGATCGTGTTCGGGCGCTTTTTCACGCCGACGCGCAAGGTGAGATTCGTCTGCGCATCGGGATCGGTGTTCTCATTCACGCTCGCTTCCGTGATACCGAAGGTCGAACCATCCGGAATGCCTTCGCGGTCCACCCGCATCGTTCCGGCATCGAGTGGCGAGACTCCCGCGAAGCCCGGGCCGGCTGCGGCCGCGACGTTGGTTGGGGCGACACCGACCTTTAGTTTCAACTCGGCCAATTCGTAGAGCGGGCCAGCCGAAGGCCCGATCTCCTCGATCTTCCGCCACGTCTCGTTAGACCGATCCAGGAGCTGGATCGATTCGTAGATCATCGCCATCTCCGCCAGCACGTTGGCGTTTTTCGGATCGCGCTGCGCCGCGTCCTGCAAACGTGCGAGTGCGTTCGTTGTGTCGCCGCGCTCGCGGAGTTGCGTCGCTTCCTGAAGAAGATGCTCCGCCATGGAAAGCGCGGCGTTGCTCGGCGTCGCCTGCGTTCCGGGTGCCGCGCCGGGCTGCGCAACAGCGGCTGGTGGCGCAGCGATCGGCGCTGCTGTCGCCGTAGCATTTGATTCAGTCGCGACTGCCGGCTGAGAGCTTCTGTGCGCGGCGCGGTACTTCGCAACGAAGTGGATCCCGACCGCGGCCAACTCAAAGAAGCCGAGCAGAGCCACCGCCGTGAAGGCGATACTCATCGTCTTGTCCGGGCGAAGTGGTGAAGAGAACGTCGTCGCAGGCATCAGGCTTGTCTTCCCTTAAGCGAACGCGCTCCGCGCTGTCAAATTGCTGCAGGTCGCGGCGTCGGGGTCAAACGGGCGCCGGCTACCAGTCAGCGCGAGATGTCGGTCTGGCTCAACATCTTAAAGCCTTCACCGTTGAGCACAGACGCCGCGCAATCATTGTCGTCGACGTGGATCGCGAGCGCAGCCAGACCGTGCGGCCGCGTCAGGAGCGGATAACTGAAATGAATATTCACTTCCGCCATGAGCAGGCTGCCGAGCAGTTTGGAAAGCCCACCGGAAACCTCTTTCAACTCAACGACGATCATATCCGTGACGCCAAACGGCACACCGTGTTCGCTGAAAGTGCGCTCGACCAGATCGGGATCGCTCACCAC
>JBJMWV010000349.1:0-2508 GCA_045809985.1 Chthoniobacterales bacterium
CGTGAGCCGACCATCAACCGTCCCGGCCTCGCGCTCTCGGGCTTCTACAGCTACTTCGCAGAGAAACGTGTGCAGGTTCTCGGCGCCGCCGAGCAATCGTATCTGAGCAGCCTCTCGCCGCGGGCGCGCGCGCAGCGCTTCCGCGGACTTTGCGCGCAGAAGATTCCCTGCCTCGTCGTTTCACGCGGCGCGCATCTCTCTCCGGAGTTACTCGCCGCTGCGGAGCAGGAACAGATCGCCGTCTTTCGCACGCCAATGGTCACGATGCGTTTCATCAACGCAGCGACGATCGCGCTGGAAGACGACTTCTCGCCGACCGTGACGGAGTTCGGCAGCATGGTCGATATCCTCGGTATCGGCGTGCTGATTCGCGGCGAAAGCGGCGTCGGCAAGAGCGAGGCAGTCCTCGGGTTAATCGAGCGCGGCTACAGCCTCGTCGCCGACGATGTGACTCGCATCAAGCTCTTCGAAGGTCGCGAGCTGATGTGCACCGCGCCGGAGCTGACGCGCTACCACATGGAAGTGCGCGGGATCGGTATCATCAACGTCGCCTCGATCTTCGGCATCGGCAGCATTCGCCACGAGAAGCGCCTCGATCTCATCCTCACGCTGAAGGACTGGGAGGATCTGCAGGAGGTCGATCGCATTGGCCTCGACCAGGAATTCTATGATGTCCTTGGGCTGCAGGTTCCGCACATCACAATCCCGGTGCGGCAGGGGCGGGAGAACGCACGCCTGATCGAAGTCGCGGCCATGGATCAAAAGCTGAAATCGCTGGGCCGAAACAGCGCAGTGGAATTTAATGAGAAGCTGTTGAATCTAATGGGAACGAAACCGAGCTGATGAGCCTCATTAACCGCAACAAGCCAGTTTCCTCGGGCAACCGCATCGAGAAGGAGGTCACGATTGTGAACCGGCTCGGCATGCATGCGCGACCGGCGGCGATGTTTGTGCGGATCGCGAGCCGCTACCGATCCGAAGTGTGGGTCGAAAAAGACGGCGAGCAGATCAACGGCAAGAGCATCATGGGTCTGATGATGCTCGCGGCAGGTCAGGGATCGAAGCTGAAGCTTTGCTGCGAAGGAGCCGACGCTGCTAAGGCGGTGGAAGAGCTCGAGCAGTTGATCGCGGACAAATTTAACGAGGACTGACGCGGCGTCAGTTTAGGCGATCAAATCGCCGTAGTGACGCTGTGCGACTTCGGAGCAGCGCGCGAGAATCTCATTCGGCGTTTCGAGGTCGAACACGTCACGAACGAGCTGTTCGCACTCGCCGACCGACAGCGACTGCACCGCGCGTTTCACGCGCGGAACAAGCGACGAACTCACGCTGAGTTCGTCCATGCCGAGGCCGAGGAGCAACGGCACCATCGCCAGATCGCCCGCCATTTCTCCACAGACGCCGACCCAGATCTTGTTCTCATGCGCGGCGTCCGCGATCAGCTTGAGCAAGCGGATCACGGCCGGATGCGTCGCTTCGTATAAGTGCGCGATCCGCTCGTTCACCCGATCGACCGCGATCGCGTACTGAATCAGATCATTCGTCCCGATGCTGAAGAAATCGACTTCGCGCGCGAGCACGTTCGCGCAGAGCGCAGCGCTCGGAATTTCGATCATCGCGCCGATTTCCGTCTCATTGGAAAATGGAAGCCCCGACTTGGTCAGCTCCGCTTTGCATTCCTCCACGATCGCGATCGCGCGGCGTAATTCCGGCGCACCCGAGATCATCGGAAACATGATCTTCACGTTGCCGACCGCGGATGCGCGTAGGATGGCGCGAAGCTGCGCCTTGAACATGTCGATGTTCTCGAGACAAAAGCGGATCGCGCGGAGACCCATGAACGGGTTCATCTCGTCATCGCCGTCCATGCCGCTGGCGATCTTGTCGCCGCCGAGATCGAAGGTCCGGATGATCAGCGGATTCGGCGCGACGTGTTCCGCGACCGTGCGGTAGGTTTCGTATTGCTCCTCCTCGCTCGGCAGCGTCGTGCGATTCAAATAGAGGAACTCGGTGCGGTAGAGGCCGACGCCTTCCGCGCCGTTCGTGATCACCGAATCGATTTCTTTCGGCAGCTCAATATTCGCCGAGAGGACAATGTGCCGGCCGTCGCGCGTGGTTGATTTCGTCTCGCGCAGCCCCGTGAGCTGCTCAGCCACCAGCTCCTTGCGATGCTCGAGCTCACCGTAATGCCAAAGCGTGTCCGGTGTCGGATTGAGAATGAGGACGCCGTTGTAGCCATCGAGTAAGACTTCCTCGCCGGTCTCGAGCTTCTCAGTTACGTCGTGCAACCCGACGATCGCCGCGATGCCGAGCGAACGCGCCATGATCGCGGTGTGCGAAGTGCGGCTGCCGAGATCGGTCGCGAATCCGAGGACGCGATCGCGCTGCATCGTCGCCGTGTCGGATGGCGTGAGGTTGTGCGCGACGAGGATGTGCGGCTCCGTCAGGCTGAGAAATGCGCGCGGTCCTTTGCCCTGCAAATTAGAGACGACGCGCCGCATTACGTCC
>JBJMWV010000350.1:0-4786 GCA_045809985.1 Chthoniobacterales bacterium
GCGGAGCGATGCCCGCAACAGCAATCATTGCTGCGGCTAGGAGAGCGACTTTCCTCAACGCGCCAGTTCCCGCAGGATCGCCTTGTTCAGGCGAATGCCGGCTTCGAAGTTCTCGAGCGGGAAGTTCTCGTTAGGGGAGTGCGCGCGGCAATCCGCGAGCGCGAGGCCAACGAGCAGCGTCTCTGTTCCGAGAATCGTCCGGAATTGCGAAGTGATAGGAATACTGCCGCCTTCGCGAATGAGTGCGGGCTCTTTCCCGTTGAACGCTTCGCGTAATGCGCGCTGCGCCGCTTCGCCGAAGCTCGAATGCGGATCCGTCAGGTACCACGGGCCGCTGTGACCATCGGTCATTTCCAGCGTCACAGTCGGCGGGCAATGTTTCTCGAGATGCTTACGTGCAAGCTTCAGAACGTCCTCGCCGTCCTGATCCGGAACGAGTCGGAACGTCAGCTTCGCGAACGCGTAGCTCGGCAGCACTGTCTTCGTGCCCGGTCCCTGATAGCCGCCGCCCATTCCGTTCACCTCGCAGGTCGGTCGAGCCCATAGGCGTTCGAACGTGCTGTAGCCTTCTTCGCCAAACAATTTTGGCGAGCCGCTCTCGCCCAGGATTTCTTTGTCCGCGTCGACGGGCAAGTCGCGCCACATCTTGCGCTCCCAATCTTCGAGCGGCCGCACCTTGTCGTAAAAACCTTCAATCGCGACGTGCCCTTTGTCGTCGTGCAACGTCGCGAGCATGCGTGCGAGTGCGGTTAGGGGATTCATCACCGCGCCGCCGAAAACACCAGAGTGCAGATCGATCTTCGGCCCGGTCACCTTCACCTCGAGCGCAGTCACCCCGCGCAATCCATAGCTCAACGTCGGCGTGCCTTTCGCGACCATGCCGGTATCGGAAACGACCACCACATCGGAGCGCAACGCATCGAGATTCTGCTGGAGAAACGGCGCGAGATTTCCGCTGCCGATCTCTTCTTCGCCTTCGATGATCAGGTGCAGGTTAACCGGGAGATCGCCGTCTTTCTGCAGCGTCTCTTGAATGCCGAGAATGTGCGCGAAGATCTGGCCTTTGTTGTCGGTCGCGCCGCGCGCGAAGACATAGCCGTTCTTCAGCACGGGCTCGAACGGCGGCGACTCCCAGAGTTCGAGCGGATCAGGCGGCTGCACATCGTAGTGGCCGTAAATCATAACCGTCTTGCGACCCGGCTGATGCTTGTTCTTCGCCCAAACAACCGGATGACCTGGCGTCGGAACCGACTTCGCCTCGAGCCCGATCTTCGTCAGCTTTTGCACGAGCCAGTCCGCGCACGCCGCGACTTGATCGCGATACTTCTCGTCCGTCGACACGCTGGGGAACCGCAGGAGCTCGTAATATTCTTGGAGATGACTGTCGCGCATGCGGTGACGTTAGACAGGTTCCGCGCGTTTTGCTATTCGCGTTGAATGGCTAACGAAGTCTTGCCCGCGGCGGTGGTCGAAACCGATGCACAATTGGTCCGCGGCATCGGCCTTCCGGCGCTGACTGCCAACATCGTCAACACGACGATCGGCGCGAGCATCTTCGTCCTGCCCGGCACGATGGCACACATGCTGGGCGGCGCGGCGCCGGTGGCGTTCATCGTGTGCGCGATTGCGCAATCGATCTTCGTCACCTGCTTCGCGATCGCGGGTTCGCGCGTTTCGCTCACCGGCGGGCTTTACGCCTACGTCGAAGTCGCATTTGGCCGCTACATCGGATTCGTCGCCGGGATAATGAATTTCACCACGAACCTTCTTGGCGTCTCTGCCGTCATGAATGTTCTCGCCGCGGCCGCAGGTTCGCTCTCACCGGTTTTGGCGACGCCAGCTGGACGGTTGATCATCATGGCTGTGGTGGCCGCAGCGCTGGCCGCGATCAACGTCCGGAGTGTCCGCGCAGGCGCGCGCGTGGTCACGTTCGTCACCCTCGTGAAAGTGATGCCAGTGCTCCTCTTCGTCGCCGCGGGAATCTTCTTCATCAAACCCGACGCGCTCGCCTTGAGTGCGCCGACCAGCACCGAGTCGTTAGGCAATTCCGTTTTGCTCCTGATGTTCGCCTTCTTCGGAATCGAGAGCTCCCTCACCCCGAGTGGCGAAGTCCGCAATCCAGCGCGGACCGTTCCGCGCGCGATCTATCTTGCCCTTAGCCTAACGACAGTCGTCTACATCCTGATCCAGCTCGTCGCGCAAGGCACGCTCGGCGTCCCCCGCCTCGCCGCCAACACCAGCGCGCCGCTGGCCGAAGCAGCCGGCGTATTCCTCGGCAACTGGGGACGAACGCTGCTCATCGTCGGTGCCACCATCTCGTCGATCGGATACATCACGAGCGATATCCTGAGCGCGCCGCGGACGTTGTTTGCCTTCGGACGCGATGGCGTTTTGCCGAAGTGGTTTGCTCATGTGCATCGGCAATTTCGAACGCCCGACATCGCGATCATGTTTTATGCGGCGCTCGCCTTCGGCCTCGCGGTGAGCGCGAGTTTCGAAGGCCTCGCGGTGATGGCGAACGTTGCCGCGTTTCTCCTTTACGCGCTCTGTTGTGGGGCGGCGTGGGAGTTGGTCCGGCGCGACGTTCGCACGGACGGCGAACCTTTCGGATTTCCCGGTGCACAGGTCCTGCCGTTTATCGCGATCGCATTCGTCGTGATCCTCCTGGTTGGAGCACTCATGAGCAACACGGAGGTCGGGAGCGACACGCGAGCCGCGGTGAAGATCTGCGGTGCGCTGCTCGCGATCGGTTCGGTGTTGTTCTGGCTTCGACGTGTGAGCCGGACGCGGTAAGCGGCAGCACAACATTTTGTGGTAGGCCGGCAGGAGAGCCACGCTATCTGGCGTTATTTTGCTTGCCAGAGCTGCGCGTCCGGACGTTAATTTCTCCTCGTCCGGAGTTCCGTTTTTACATGCATCTTCAATCGCTCGAGCTCGTCGGCTTTAAGTCGTTTGCCGACAAAACCAATCTCCAATTTCACGAGGGCGTGACCGCCATTGTCGGGCCGAACGGCTGCGGCAAGTCGAACGTCCTCGACGCCGTTCGTTGGGTGCTCGGCGAGCAATCGGCGAAGGCACTGCGCGGCGGCGAAATGGCCGACGTCATTTTCAGCGGGAGCGATAGCCGCAAGCCATTGGGCTTCGCGGAGGTCTCGCTCACCTTTAGCGATTGCGCGCAGGAGCTCGGCGTCGACTGGCACGAAGTGCGCGTGACCCGCCGTGTTTATCGCGACGGCAACTCCGAGTATCTGCTCAACAAGACCGTCTGCCGTTTGAAGGACATCCAGGCGCTCTTCGCCGACACCGGCGTCGGCCGCAGCGCCTACTCCATTATGGAGCAGGGCAAGATCGACTTGATTCTGAGCTCGCGTCCGGAAGATCGCCGCACCGTTTTCGAAGAAGCCGCCGGGATCACGAAGTTCAAAGGCCAGAAGAAGGAAGCGCTCCGCAAACTCGAAGCGACGGAATCAAATCTTCTTCGCGTCAGCGACATCATTAAGGAAGTGAAGCGGCAGATCGGCTCACTTCAGCGGCAGGCCGGAAAGGCGCGTCGTTACCAGACCTTGATGACCGATCTGCAGGTGCTCGATACGCATCATTCCCGCGCGAAACTGAAGGAGCTTGAAGGCGAGCTCGAGCATTGCAACGAAGAGATTGGCCGCTTCGAGAAACGCGCGAATGAGACCGTCGCAGCCGTTGAAGAAAAAGAGAATGAGCTGAGCGCAAAACGCGAGGAGCTCGACAGCATCGACGCTCGGATCGGCGATGCGCGTGCGGAAGTGCAGCGCTTGCAAAGCGAGATGGCCGGGCATCGCAGCCGGATCGAATTCAATCGGCAGCGCGCGCAGGAAATCGCGGAACTGATGGAGCGCTACACGAGCGACATCGCGGCCGCCGAAACGAAGCGCACCGAACAGGCGACGCAGATTCAGGAAGCCGATGCGTTGATCGAGAAGACGACGCGCCTACTGGAATCGAAGCAGGAAGAGCTCACCGAAATCAGCGAACGCGCCGCGGCATTGCGTGATGAACGCTCGCAACGTGAAGCGGAACTGCAGAGCCTAACGGCGGCTCTTTCGAAAGCGGAGAATCGCAGCAGCGCGTTACAGGATGAGATCGCGAGCACGGAGAGCCGGCGCGACGCGACGCTCGCGCGCATCACTGAGCTCGCGAATGAAATCGCACAGGCGAACGGAAAACGAGACGAGGCGCACGCGACGCTCGAACGCGCGAAGCAAACCAGCGAGCAGGACAAGCAAGCGGTCGAGGAACTGTTCCTCACCATGCGCGCGACCGAGCAGCAGCTGCAGAGTCAGCAGCACTCGTTAGGCGAAGCGCAGAAAGAACTCAGCCGCGTGGAACGGACGATCGCGGAGAAGGAATCCCGCCTGGAGATCCTGCGGCAGTTGAATGAAGAAGGCGAGGGCTTGGCGAAAGGTTCGCAGGCTGTGCTGAAAGAATTTCGTCCCGCGCTCGGCGGGGCGCTCGTGGCGTCGTTGGATGTCGATCGCGAATTCATTCCCGCGCTCGAAGCTGCGTTCGGGCGCAACATGCACGCCGTTGTCCTGCAGGACGGAGCACTCGCTACGGAAATCTTGCGCCACGTCACGAGCAACAATCTCGGCCAGGCCGCGCTCGCGTTGCCCGCGCTCACCGCAGTCGCGAGCGATGATCATTTCGTTGATCTGCCGAACGGCGCGATCGGTTGGGCAGTCGACAAAGTGCAGGCGCCGGAAGACATCGCGCCACTCGTTAGGCGCTTGCTCCGCGGCGTGGTCATTGTTCC
>JBJMWV010000351.1:0-2895 GCA_045809985.1 Chthoniobacterales bacterium
GGTTCTCGAGGTCCTGCAGTCGACGACCGCGTATTTCAAGAAGCGCGAGATCGAGAGCCCGCGGCTGAATGCGGAGCATTTGCTCGCGCATTCGTTGGGGCGAAAGCGGATCGAGCTTTATCTCGATTTCGAACGGCAGCTCGCAGAAACCGAACTCGCGCCCTTGCGGGATCTCGTGAAACGCCGCGGCCAGGGCGAGCCGTTGCAACACTTGTTAGGCACGGTGGAGTTCTGCGGTCACACGTTCGTCTGCGACAAACGCGCGCTCGTTCCGCGGCCGGAAACGGAAGAGCTGGTGGAGTTGTTGAAAACGCTGGTCGACAATCCGAAAGCGAAGATCCTCGATATCGGAACCGGCAGTGGTGTCATCGCGCTCTCACTCGCCGCCGCATTGCCGGAAGCAGAAGTGCACGCGAGCGATCTTTCCGGAGATGCATTGTCGCTCGCGCGCGAGAACGCATCGCGTCTCGGCTTAAGCGAACGCCTACGCTTCAAACGCGGTGACCTCTTCGAAAAGATCAGCGAAAGATTCGACCTGATCGTCGCGAACCTTCCGTACATTCCCGAAACCGATCGGCCAAATCTCTCGCCCGAGGTTCTACGTGATCCCGCATCGGCGCTCTTCGGCGGCGCGAATGGCGAAGACGTCATTCGTCGTCTGATCACAGCTGCACCGCCGCATCTCACGCCGGGCGGAATGCTCGCTCTCGAGATCGGCATTGGTCAGGCCGAGGCGCTCACCACGTTTCTCGCCGAGCACAATTACCGCGACATTTCCCCGCGACAGGACTATGGCGGTGTGACACGGTTCGTCCTCGCACGACATGGATAAAATTCTCGTCCACGGCGGCAACCCGCTCTCCGGCAAGATCAAGGTCAGCGGCTCGAAAAATTCGGCCCTGCCGATTCTCGCCGCCACGCTGCTGACGCGCGAACCGTGCGTTCTGCATCGCGTCCCGGATCTCAGCGACACGAACTACATGCTGCAGATCCTGATGTATCTCGGCGCGCAGGTGGAACGGGCCAGCGGCACCGTCACCGTGACAGCCGAAAAGGTGAACTCGATCGCGCCGTATGATGTCGTTAGGCGGATGCGCGCGTCAGTCTGCGTGCTTGGCCCGCTGCTCGCGCGTTGCGGAGAAGCGACGGTGTCATTGCCGGGTGGCTGCGTCATCGGCGATCGACCGATTGATCTTCATCTCAAAGGTTTTGAAGCACTCGGCGCAGCGGTGCGGGTGCAAGCCGGCGATGTCCGGGTTCTAACTCCGCACTTGAAGGGCAACATCATCAATCTTCGCGGCAAGTTCGGTCCGACCGTTCTCGGCACCGACAACGTGATGATGGCGGCCGTTCTCGCTGAAGGCACAACGGTAATCGAAGGCGCGGCGGCCGAACCGGAGGTCTGCGATCTCTCCGATTTCCTGAACAAGATGGGCGCGAAGATCGAAGGCGCCGGCACCACGCGGTTGATCATCGAAGGCGTGAAAGAACTTCACGGGGCGGAGCACGACATCATCCCCGATCGTATCGAAACAGGGACGTTTCTTGTCGCCGGCGCGATCTGCGGCAACGGCGTGACGGTCACGCGCGCCGATCCGAAGCATGTGACTTCCGTCACCACTGCCTTGCGCGAGGCCGGCTACAAAATCGAAACGACGAACGATTCGATTACCGTCTCGCCAAATGGCGCGTCGAAGCCGCTTGAATTAACGACGGAGCCCTACCCCGGGTTTCCGACCGACATGCAGGCGCAGATGTGTGCGCTGCTATCGACGACGGAAGGCATCAGCGTCGTAACGGAAAACATTTTCCCGCAACGCTACATGCATCTCGCCGAACTGAAGCGCATGGGCGCGAATGTGCAGATCGAAGGCCCGACCGCAGTGATTCACGGCGTGGAAAAACTTCTCGGCGCGCCGGTGATGGCGAGCGATCTCCGCGCCTCAGCTGCGCTCGTCTTAGCCGGATTGAAAGCAGAGGGAACAACCGAGATCAGTCGCGTTTATCACATCGATCGCGGCTACGAACACCTCGATGAAAAGCTGGGCGAACTCGGCGCGCACATCGAGCGTGTGAAAGCGAATTAGCGTGGAAACACTTCCTCAAGCACAGAAGAATGTGCGCACCTGGTGCATGCTTTGCCACCTCAGCGCGCTCGCCGGTTTGATCGTGCCCGGTGGCAACATCTTCGGCCCGCTGCTCGTCTGGTTATTGAAGAAAGACGAAGGCGCGGAAGTGAACGAGCACGGCAAGGAGTCGGTCAACTTCCAGATCTCAGCCTTCATCTACGTCTCAGCCCTGAGCGTTCTCTGCTTCATCCTTATGTTTGTCCTCATCGGATTTCTACTCATCCCGGTGATCGCGCTTGTTTGCATCGCCGATGTCGTGCTCGTCATCATCGCTTCGCTTAAAGCGAACGAGGGCCAGCTTTACCGCTATCCTCTCACGTTGCGGCTGATCAAGTAGCGCCGCGTGCGCGGAGCTACGCATCTTCGCTGATGAAAGCGGCCGAAGATGATCTGCACCTGCGCGAGGCCATCGCGCCGGAGGTGCACACGGGCACCGAGCTCGCGCGTGGCGCGATGGTTAATGTCGCGACCCTGATCGCGGCGAATCTGCGCGGCATCTTCACCTTTCTCATTGCACGTCTGCTCGGACGCGACACGCTCGGAACGTTCGGAATTGCGTGGTCGACCACGGATCTGCTGAGCGACTTCGGCAGTTTCGGAATGGAAACGAGCACGATTGCACTCGTCTCAGCGCGCCGCGCCGTCGGCGATACAAAAGGAACGCGCGCCTTGATGCGCCGCGCAGTGACATTCGGCCTGCTCTTCAGCGCGTGCGCCGCCGTCTTCGGCATCATCGCATTCCAGACTCTCGGACTTCGTCTCGGAC
>JBJMWV010000352.1:0-3704 GCA_045809985.1 Chthoniobacterales bacterium
AAGTCGGGCGCAGCAGTTATCAATTGGTTGCGTCGCATGCGGCGGCGCGCCGCTGCGAGCTGAATGATGTCTACGAAGAATTGGCGGATCGTTTCCGACAGGTGCGGCTCGCCTTGAACCAGCTCTCCGATCAGCTGCTCAATCTCGACAGCGATTACGCCGCGCCGTTTGCGTTATGAACGAGACGCTCTTCAGCCAGATCCAGGCGTTGTTCGAGCGCACTTACGCGCAGGTTGGAATCAATCTCGAAGAGTGCCTGATCGACCGGACCCGCTGTGCGCAACTCTCGCACGCGGCCGGTGCTTCAGCGCGCGAACTGAGCGATCTCGCCCGAACGTTTCTGCGGCGCGCAGACGATCAGCTTTACGTCGGCATCTACTACTCGCGCTGGCTGATCGAGCAGCTCGAGAAACATGATCCGCGTAGTGGCCTAACGAATGCAAACATCCATTCGCTGATCGCGTTCGTGGAAGAGATCAATCATGCGCTGCACGCGGCGCTTCAGTTCAAGCAAGGCACGCGCGAGATTCATTCCGAGGATTACGCGCGCAATCTCGAACTGCAGGCTCAGGTCGACACCTATCTGGTCCTGCTCCTATTCGTGGCCTTCTTCCGGAAGACGCAAAAGGTTTCACGCACCGATCGGCGTTGGCTGCGCTTCCACCTTTTCGCTTCGCGCAATCCTGATGCCTACAAGGCCGATAAACTGCGCGCGCGTTATCTCGAAACGAGCGAACTGGCGGCGAGCTACACGCGCTTCCTCGATACCCTTAACGGTATGCGTCGACTTGAAGAGATCCGCGCGTTTCGATCGCTCGACTATTCCGCGAAGAAAGCACGCGTCCTCGCGCTGATGGGCCCGAGCTAACGGCTCGTTAGGGCTTTTTCGGCGTGCCAGCTGGCGTACTTGCTGGTGCCGTAGCTGGCGTAGGAGCCGCTGCGGCTGCGCCGGGAGCGGCACCTGCGGCAGGAGCAGCGGGAGCGCCTTTCGCAGCAATCGCGGCCTGCAGCTCAGGCAGATGTTCCTGCACACGCTTCTGTCCCATCTCCGCGCCCTTCGACATCAAAGCCGGCATCCGCTGCACCGTCTTCTTGCCGAGCGGTGTCTGATAGAACGCGGTCAGCTCCTTGAGTTCCTGCTCGGTGAACTCTTCCATGTAAATTTTGACCATGTCGTCCTTCATGCTCGGCCAGCTCATGTATTTGCCGAGGAAGTTCTTCATCTCCGCCTGGTAGGGCGCGATCGCGGGATTCTGTTTCACCTGCATCTGCAGCATCTGATCGATCGACTGGCTGAGGAGCGATTCCATGCCCATCAGGTTGAGGAGCGATTCCGCGGCGGCCTTGTGACTGGCGTCATCGGCACGGGCAATCGGTGGCAAAATCAGAACAGCAGCGGCAAGGGCGGAGAGCAGAAGTTTCATGCGGCGCATGGTGCCCTTGGCCGCAGTGCTTAGCAAGTCCGACTTGTGACGGCAAAATTCGCGCGCGCGACGCAAATCAGTTTGTCGAACAGCGTCATGCTCGCTATCAATCGAGAATGTTCAGCCTCACGATGCTCGGGAGCGGCAGCGCCGGTAACGCCGCCCTGATAATGACCGAGCATTGCCGTCTTTTGGTCGATGGCGGACTGAGCGCGCGACAACTCGTTAGGCGGCTCGAGCATTGCGGCGTTAAACCGGAACAGCTCGATGGTGTGCTCCTGACGCACGAGCATGGCGATCACGTCTGCGGGCTCGAAGTCCTCTGCCGCAAGTATCAAATCCCGATCTACTGCAACGCGCTCACCGCGGAAGCGATTCGTTACGGCTGCGACTCGCTAGGCGCGCATCGCAACTGGCGGCTCTTCCGCACGGGCAGCGATTTCACGATCTGCGACATCACGGTGCAGACGTTTCCGGTGCCGCATGATGCGGTCGAGCCCGTCGGCTATGCGTTTCACGCTGGGCGGAGCGGACTCGGGTTCATCACGGATCTGGGTTATCCGACCAAGATGTTGATCGAACGGCTGCGCGAAGTGCATACGCTCGTGATCGAAACGAACCACGACGAGAAACTGCTCCAGGCGTGTCAGGTCCGTCCCTGGCCGGTGAAGCAGCGGATCATGTCGCGGCACGGGCATCTTTCGAATGCAGCCGCCGCGAATGTGATCGAGCAGTTGTTAGGCGGGAAGATTGATCGTGTCGTGCTCGGTCATCTCAGTCGTGACTGCAACACGCCGGAACTGGCGCGCGACGCAGTGCAGGCAGTGCTCACGCGTGTTGGTCGCGACAAGGTCGAGATCTTCTGCGCCGATCAGCGCGAGATCAGCCCGCGCTTTCGGATCGGCGAAACGGAAATGAAGCCGTTCCAGCCCACGTTCGATCACATCTTCTTCGGCACCGAAGCGGCGCCGACGCTCGCCGCCTAACGAGTGATTAATCCTCGTCGCCGACGACGAGATGAACCACGCCTGCCGGGTCGGAAATCCAGAAACCATCGAAGTCTTCGCGCAGCTGCTCTACTTCATCGCGGCGCGGGACGCCGTTGATCTTAAGATATGAGGCGGCGGCTTCGGTATCGTTCGTCTCGAGCTCCAGCCAGATGTCGGGATGACTGATGTTCGGCACCTTATCGATCCAGAGCCGGTTCGGCCCGAATTGGAAGATGCAGCCATCGGCTTCTTCCTCGATTACGGGCAGTCCGAGCGTATCGCGGTAGAAGGCGATCGTCGCATCGTAGGTGTGATACGGACATTTAATCGCGATGTTTGCGCCGCCGGAGAACTGCGGCCCATGAAAATTCGCAACCATCGTAGCCTAACGAGTCCTAGCCGCCGGACGAGCCTGTGCCACCCGGTTCCGTCATTGAAATAGGATCGAGCGCGGCGTTCAGCTCCGCGTCGGGCAGAACTTTTCGTTCCCGGCAAATCTCGCGCACCGTCTTGCCGGTCTTCGCGCTCTCCTTTGCAATCTCCGCGGCGCGATCGTAGCCGATCTTCGGCGCGAGGCTCGTCACCATCGCCATGGAAAGCTCGACCAACTCCTTGCAGCGTTCTTCGTTCGCCTTGATCCCGATGACGCATTTCTCGGCGAACATGTCGCAGGCGTTCGCGAGCAAACGGATGCTCTCGAGAAGATCGTAAGCCATCACCGGCATCATCACGTTGAGCTCAAAGTTGCCGTTCGCGGCCGCCATCGTGATCGCGGCGTCGTTCCCGATCACTTGCGTGCAGACCATCATCATCGATTCGCAGATCACCGGATTCACTTTGCCGGGCATGATCGAGCTGCCGGGTTGAGTGGCGGGCAGTTGAATCTCGCCGATGCCGCAACGGGGACCGCTGCTCAGCCAGCGGATGTCGTTGGCGATTTTGAACAGGCTGACCGCGATCGTCTTCAGTTCACCGCTTGTCTCGACGACTGCGTCCTTGGAGCCCTGCGCTTCGAAGTGATTGGTCGCTTCACGAAACTCGATGCCGGTCCGTTGCTCGAGATGCCGCATTACTTTCGCGGGAAAATCCTGGTGCCGGTTCAATCCCGTGCCCACCGCGGTGCCGCCGAGCGCAAGCTCGCGCAAGACATCGATCGCCTTCTCCGCTCGGGCGCGTCCATACGCAATCTGCTGCGCGTAACCGCCGAAGTCCTGGCCAAGTCGGACCGGCGTCGCATCCATCAAATGCGTTCGCCCGATCTTGATGACGTGATCGAACTCTTTCGCTTTTC
>JBJMWV010000353.1:0-9407 GCA_045809985.1 Chthoniobacterales bacterium
CGAAAGAGCAACGTGCGCTCGGCCTTCTCTTCGCCGGCGAAACAGCGAGCGCAGCGCACTGGCGCGCGGGCGCAAAACGACAGCTCGACTTCTTCGATTTGAAAGGCGCACTCGACGTCGTGCGCATTCCAAAGCTTTCGTTCCGGCGGACGGAAAACTCAGCGCTGGCTCTCGCGGCAGACATTCTGAGCGGGGATGAAGTTGTCGGTCTGGCGGGACAATTGAGCGCATCACGCGCGGCGCAGCTCAGTGCGGCTGCGCCGGTCTTCGTCGCGCAGATCGTGCTCGATGGACTCGGCCTAACGAGTGATTCACAGCGCTTCAGCGAGATCGAAAAGTATCCCGCGATCACGCGCGATATTTCAATGGTCGTCCCCGACTCGCTTACACACGAGCAGATTGTCGATGCAATCTGGGGTGAGCCTTTGCTTCAGCGTGCGCAGTTTTTCGATGTTCTCGTCGGCGACGAGGCAGCAAGACGGTTCGGCGCGGGCCGAAAATCTCTGGCTTATACGTTGACTTATCGTGACCGGAATCGGACACTCACAAACGACGAAGTCGCCGTGGTTCACACACGGATTCGCGAGCGGTTAAAACGCGAACTGGGAGCGGAACTACGGGAATAGTTCTTTGACACGGTGTCGGGAGTTTTTGACTGAGGCTTGGGCATGAAACCAGTGCTTTCGCTCAAGTCTCACGCAAGAGCTTTCGACCCTTTACCCTGCGATGTTCGAGATTCCAGGATGTGATTCCCGAACCGATATTGCGCAAGCAAAAGGGGGCTAGGTCGCTCTGAAGTGATGACATGCCTTAATTGGAAGTCAGAGGCTTCGGCGACGGTCACCCACCCGTTACCGGAAGGGAACGGGATATCCTCCTAAACGGCACCGGCGGGGTAAAAATTTGAAGCCTGAACTGCGAAAGCGGTTCGGGCTTTTTCGTGCTCATCTCACTTTCGCGAAACGGGAAATCTGCTAACCGTTTCCGCCAATGCGCGCACTCCTCGCTCTCGAAGACGGTCGGGTTTTCGAAGGCGAATCTTTCGGCGCGAGCGTCACGAGCGTCGGCGAGATTTGCTTCAACACCTCGATGACCGGCTACCAGGAGGTGCTAACCGATCCATCGTACCGCGGACAGATCGTCGCCATGACGTATCCGCTCATCGGAAATTACGGGACGAACGCGCTCGACCAGGAAAGTCGCGAGCCGCACGTCCGCGGCTTCGTCGTCGAAGAGCTGAGCGAGATCCCGAGCAACTGGCGGTCCGAGCTGTCGCTCGATGATTATCTGAAACGCTGGAATATCCCCGGCGTGCAGGGCATCGACACGCGTGCGCTCACCAGACATCTGCGCGAGCGCGGCGCAATGAAGGCTTGCCTAACGAGTGATCAGATTTCGCCGGAAGAGGCAGTGCAACGGGCGCTGCACGGCGATGGCGTGATCGGAATGGATTACGTCAAAGAGGTCACGGCGAAAACTGCGTACAAATGGGATCCGGACAATCAGGAGAGTGCAATCTGGACGGTTGCGCGTGGCAGCAGCGGTGAAGTTCGTCAGCAGAAACTCCCGCCGATTCGGCATCAGATCGTTGCCTACGATTACGGCATCAAAGAAAACATCCTGCGCAGTCTGCGGCGGCAGGGTTTCGGCGTCACGGTTGTTCCGGCGCAGGCCACTGCGGAAGAGGTGCTCGCGCTAAATCCTGACGGCGTCTTTCTCTCAAACGGCCCCGGCGATCCAAGTGCGTTGCCCTACGCACATCAGGCGATCAATGACTTGTTAGGCAAGAAACCGATCTTCGGAATATGCCTTGGTCATCAAGTGCTCGGCTACGCGTTTCGCGGACGGACCTTCAAGTTGAAGTTCGGACATCGCGGCGGAAATCAGCCGGTGAAAGACCTAATCAGCGGTAAGGTCGCGATCACTTCGCAGAATCACGGTTTTGCGGTCGATCCGGAGTCACTTCCGGAGAACGTCGAAGTGACGCACGTAAATCTGAACGACGGCACAGTCGAAGGAATGCGGCACAAGGAGCTGCCGGTCTTCAGCGTGCAATACCATCCAGAAGCGGCGCCCGGTCCGCATGATGCGAGCTACTTCTTCGAGCAGTTCGCGGAGTTGATCGACAACACTCGTTAGGCGCAGTTGCGCCGCACTGCGATCACTTCTTCGAGCATGCGGCGGCTGTCGCGCATGAAGCTGACCTTGCTGCCTTCGTTGTGATCCCAGCGCACCGGAATTTCGCGCAGTCGCAAACCAGCGCGTTGCGCGAGATAGAGAAACTCGACGTCGAACCCGAAGCCGTCGCTCTGCGCTTTCGCGAGCAGCGGTCGAAACGCATCGAGTCGGAAAGCCTTGAAGCCGCATTGCGTGTCCCAGAAAGGCAGACCAGTCGCGAGCCTAACGAGTAGATTGAACACTCGCCCTCCCTGTTCGCGATACCACGCCTGTCGGTTGCCGATGAGCTTGCGATTCAGCGCCCGCGAGCCAAACGCGACGTCAACTTCGCCCGCGTTGATCGGGTCGATCAGCTTTGGCGCTTCAGTGATTGGCGTCGAAAGATCGGCATCGGAAAACAAGGCAATCGGCCGCGTCGCAGCGAGGAGGCCGTCACGCACGGCCGCGCCTTTGCCACGATTAGGCTCGTGTTGAATGAGCCGCTTCTCCGCGCGATCCGTCTGCGCGAAGACGCGACGCACCACCTCGCGAGTCGCGTCGGTTGAGCCATCATCGACCACGATCAGTTCGCTCCCGGCGCTCTGCGTGCGCAGATACTCCAGCACGTGCGTCAGCGTGCGGCCGATCCGTTCGGCTTCGTTGTACGCAGGAATGACGACCGTAAACGGCGGAAGCATCAGGAGTGGATCAGGCCTAACAAGTGGTTGATGCGCGCGATTCCAGTTTGAACGCGCAGGACTCTAAGCACGTTGCTCGTGCCGTCTACCGCGCATCCGCGTATCCGGCAGTTTCTCTTTTCTCGACGTGGCACATAAGGCAATTTCCCCGCTGACATGGCCAGCGGCGAAGACACCGACAACGTCATTCAGACGAATCCTGTCGTTGTCGTGCAAGACATCGGCGAACTCGGTCAAGGCTTCCTGCGCGAGATCGGCCGGATGTTCTGGTTCATCATCAACACGTTCGCCGAGACGATGGCGAACGTCCGCATCGGTCGCGCGCCATTTCGCGCCTCGAGCTTCTTTCGTCACACCGAACGCGCCGGTGTCGGCTCGGTGCCGCTGGTCGCGATGGTCTCGTTCTTCCTCGGCCTGACGATGGCGCTGCTGACCGGGTATCAACTCGAGCGCTTCGGGACCGAGCGGTTGGTGCCGGGCCTCGTCGCAATTGCGTTTACGCGCGAACTTGGGCCGTTACTCACCGGGATCATGCTCGCCGCACGCATCGGCGCCGCGTTTACTGCGGAGCTCGGCACGATGCAGGTCTCCGAAGAAGTCGAGGCCATCGAAGCAATGGGGATCAGCCCGTTGCGCTTTCTCGTCGCGCCGCGAATGCTCGCGCTCTTTTCGTTGATGCCCTGTCTGTCCACGATCTCGAGCATCGCCGCCATCATCGCGACCGCGCTGATCTCGCGCGCCTACTTCAATATCGCGTTCGTTTATTTCACCGATCTCGTCCTCAACAGCCTCCTCATCCGCGACATCGTCACCGGCGTGATCAAGAGTCTGCTCTTCGGTCTGCTGATCGGCGCGATTGCCTGTTTTCGCGGATTGAATGTGAAAGGCGGCGCGGCCGGCGTAGGCAATTCAACCACCTCGAGCGTAGTCACCGCGATCACCGCCGTAATCGCATTCGATACGCTGTTCAACATCGTCTACGTCGTCTTCTTCCCGTGACCGAAGCCTCCGCCACGCCGCCCGTTGTCGAGATGCGTGATATCTCGCTGCAATTCGATTCGAAGCGCGTCCTGAACGGCGTCTCGCTCTCTGTCGAGCCGCAGGATCGTCTCGTCATCATGGGCCAGAGCGGCAGTGGCAAGAGCACGATCCTGCGTTTGATCCTCGGTATTCTCGCGCCCACGCGCGGCTCCGTATTCTTCAAGCAATTCGAGGTCTCGCGTTTGTCGCGCCGGAAACTGCAGAAGATCCGCGCGCACATCGGAATGGTTTACCAATATTCGGCGCTGCTCAGTTCACGGAACGTGCGCGACAACGTCGCCCTTCCGCTCGAGGAGCTAACGCGTAAGAGCCGCGACGAAATTGACCGGATCGTCGACGAAAAGCTAGAACTCGTCGGGATGGCAGGAGTCAAAACCCAGATGCCGAGCGAGCTCAGCGGTGGTATGCGCAAGCGCGTCAGCCTCGCGCGCGCGCTGGTCATGGAGCCGGAGTTGATCCTCTTCGATGAGCCATCGGCTGGTCTCGATCCGGTGATCAGCTCGGTCATCGATGAGTTGATCATCAGCCTGACGGAGCAATCGAAGGTAACCTCAGTCATCGTGACGCACGAGATGGACAGCGCCTTCCGTATCGGCACGAAAATGGCCATGCTTTACCAAGGCGAAATCATCGAGATGGCGGAAACGAACGAGTTTAAGCGATCATCCAACCCTGTGGTGCAGCAGTTTTTGAGCGGCAGTACGGAGGGCCCGATTTTGGAAGGAAGCGACGATGCTATTGCGACGAAATGAAATCCTGACCGGCATCCTGGTCGTCGCCACGATCGTGGTCCTGACCGCGGTGCTGATCATGCTCGGCGCGCCCGGATTATTCCGGCCGCTCGTGACCTATCGCATCTACATCGATAATGCCGCGGGTATCAAACTGGGCGCGCCGGTGCTGCTCGCCGGGCGGAAAATTGGGCAGGTCGACAAGCTGTATTCGCCCATCTCGAAAGACGAAGCCGGCAAAGCACTGGAGATGTCTGCCGCGATTCGCCCACCCCCTGATCCCAACGCGGCACCCGCGCTGCAGCCGCGCTACGAGGCACGGATCGATGTGCGCGTGGACAAGAGCGCGATGGTCTACAAGGACGCGCACACCCGCCTGATCACGCTTGGTTTGTTAGGCGAAATGGCGATCGATATCACGCAAGGGAGCGATGCCGCGGGACGCGCGCAGGACGGGCAGATGTTTGCCGGCGAGCGGGTGCCCGAGTTCGGCGAGACTATCGCGAAGGTCATCGACATGCTTCAACCGGTGGCGAAGGAAGCGAGCGCGACGCTGAAGGAACTGCAGGCGACCGCGAGCAACCTCGGCAAGATCACGGACGAAAATTCGTCTCTGAATATGGCGCTCGCGCAGATGCGCACGTTCGCCGAAAACCTGACGACGATGACCTCGAGCGACAGCCCGTTGCAGCTCGCGCTCAAGAACGTCGAGACGATCAGCGGAAACCTGAACAAGATCAGCACCGACATCGCGAGCAACGAAAACATCCCGATCACACTCGCGAACTTCCGGCGATCCTCAGAGGATTTGAAGAATACGATTCATTCGTTAGGCCCGGATCTGAGTGAAACCGTCGCGAACGCGAAGCAGTTTACGGAGACGGTGAAGCATCAGCCGTGGCGCCTGATCTTCCCGACGACGAAGAAGTATCCGGAAGACGAACAGGCAGCCGCGCAGCCTAACGAGAGCACCGTTCGTAAAACGACAAAACGTCAGGGCGGCGCTGCTGAGACACAGTCGCGCAAGCGACGCGAGGTTCAGTCGCCAGGCGGCTAAGCAGCTTTTTTTACTTCCTCGAGGCGCGTCTGGAGGAACTTCATCACCGCCAGTTCAACCGTCTGTAGATCCTGCGCCTTCTCTTCGATCGCTTCCGCAGTCTTACGCCGTAAACCATCGATCATTTCGCCGCTCAAATACGTCTCGAGCACCGCGGGATGCACGTAGCACTTCCGGCAAACCGCAGGCGTGTTGCCGAGAATTTTTGCGACCGCTTTCACCGCAGTCGTGACGTTCTTGGTCGCTTCCTTCTTAGTCTGGAAAGGATCAAGCGCGCTTAGCGCCACCGCTGCGAGCACCGTCCCAGCCCATGTCCGAAAATCTTTCGCGGTGAAATCCTCGCCGGTGATCTCGCGCAGATAATCATTCACGTCCTGCGACGTGATGTTGTGCACTTCTCCGTCGTCATCGAGATAGCCGAAGAGTTCCTGCCCCGGCAGCTCCTGCACACGTTTGACGATGCGCGCGAGCCGGCGATCGGCGACGTCGATCTGATGCTCGACTCCGCTCTTGCCGCGGAAGTTGAAGCGCAGTTTGTGGCCTTGGACTTTGACGTGCTTGTTCCGCATCGTCGTTAGGCCGTACGACTTGTTGGTCTTCGCGTACTCCTCGTTGCCGACGCGGATGAACGTCCGCTCCATCAGCGAGACGATGGTTGCGAGCACTTTGTTTTTCGCGAGGCCCGGCAGCGCGAGATCGGCCTCAATCCGTTCGCGAATCTTCGGCAGCGCGGCACCGAAGATCAGCATCTTCTCGTACTTCGTCTCGTCGCGGAACTCGCGGAACTTTTCGTGATAGCGATACTGCTTCCGACGGCGCGCATCGCGGCCGGTCGCCTGCAGATGGCCACTCGCTGACGGACAAATCCAAACGTCCGTCCAGGCCGGCGGAATGCCAATGCGTTTGATGCGCAGAACGCGCGCTTCGTCTGTGATCAGCTCGCCTTTGGTGTCGTAGAACTCGAAATCGTCGCCCTTTTTCTTGCGCGTGTAACCCGGTTGGTCGTCGCTGACGTAACGCAGCCCGGCTTCTTCGGCCGCTTCCTTCGGATCACTTACGATCTCGATGTCAGCGATCTTCTCTTTCTCTTCCTGCAGTTTTTCGGCGAGCGCGACCATTCACCGAACAATACGTGCGGAGGATGCAGTCAGGTTGTAGGGCGAGTGTCCGCCTCTACGCTCAGGCGCCGTAGCTCTTCGTGAACTTCTTGCGCGATTCGCCTTCGCTCGGCGTCTCGCCTGCGGAAGGAGGTTCGCTGCTCGGAGCGGGCGCGGATTCCTGCGGCTTCGCCTGCTCCTGCTGTGGCGCCAGCGATGTTTTTTTTCCGCCGCCCTGCTCCTGCGAGACCTCCACGAAGACCATCTGCAGATTCGAAAGCGTGTTTCGCAAGACCGCTTCCTCTTCCTTGCTGAGGTTGCCGCGCGTCTTCTCCTGAATCATCGCGAGCTGATCGATGAACATCCGCGCCAGCTCGAGATTTACTTCGCCCTCGCCGCTCTGCGGATTCGGGATCTGGCCGAGAAAGAGCGCCGCGTTCTGCGCCTGCATCATGACAAACTCAATGAAGCGTTGCGCGAGCTCGCCGCTTTGCGTGGTCGTTTGAACTTCCGCCATATCCTACTTCTCCTTCGCTGTTGCTTTGTCCGACGGTCGCACCGTTGCAATGACGTGCGGTTGATCGAGAAAATACTTTCGCGCGATCCGCTTCACATCTTCCGCGGTGATCGCTTCCACTTCGGTTTCGAGCTTCTTGTAATGATCGAAGCTCAGGCCGTAGAGCTCGTCGAGCGCGGCGGTGTAGCCAAGCGTGTCGTTGCTTTGATTCGCGATCTGCTGTTGCCCGATGATTTTTTTCTTGGCGCGCAGCAGCTCTTCACTCGTTAGGCCTTCGCTCGCCAATTGCCGGATTTCGTCGAGCAACTCTTTCTTCACCGGCGCGAGCTTCTGCGGATCGGTCCCGAGATAAAACGCGAACATTCCCGGGACGAGTCCCTGCAGCTGTGATGTACCGACGTAATACGCGAGTCCCATCTGCTCGCGAATCCGAATGAAAAAGCGCGAGCCAAGATCGCTGCTCGCCTCGTCGATCAACTCAAGCACCGCGCGATCTTTGCTGAACAAATCCGCACCGCGATAGCCGACCATCAGAACCGCCTGAGCTTTGTCGCGCAGGTTTTCGACTTCGACCGTTTTTGCGATCGGCTCGCTTTGTTTTGCATCGGCCAGCGCCAGCTCGCCCGGCTTCATCGTCGCGAGTGTCTGCTCGAATAGCTGCTTCACTTCGTCGGCTTTCACGTTGCCGAAAACGGAGATGACGCAGTTCCGCGCGACGACATGGCGATCGCGGAAACGCAGCAGATCTTTCTGCGTCAGCTTCGCGACGGCATCCGCCGAGCCTTTGCCGCGGAACGCATACGGATGCTCGTTGAAGAGGGCCTTCCGCAGAATGTTACGCGCGACCGACGTGAGGTGCTCTTCCTCGTCCTTGATCGCGGCGAGCTGCACTTCCTTTTCACGCGCCACTGCTTTCTCCGGCATCGTCGCGTTCAGCAAAACATCCGCGAGCAATTCGCCACCGAGGCGCAAATCAGGCCGCGTGATTTCGAGCGAAACACTGAAGCTGTTGTTTCCTGAGTCGCTCCCGATGTGACCGCCGACCGCTTCGATCGTATCCGCGATTTGCTCCGCAGTGCGCGTAGTCGTGCCTTTCAGCAGCGTCTTCGCCATCAGGTTCGTAATGCCATTCGTCTCGGCCGTTTCGGCGAGCAGACCGCCACGGAAAACAGCCGTCATCCAAACGAGCGGCAGACGAGCATCTTCCCTAACGAGAAGTCGGAGACCGTTCGCGAGCTCGAGCTTTTGGATCTCGCCGGCTGCTGCACGCGTTTCGGTTTCGTGCTGCGCGCCTAACGAGCCCTGCGGGTTCAGTGAGGTGATCGTCAGGTTCTCGCGCGTTAGATATTCCGCGGCGACGCGGCGGACGTCGTCCCCCGTTACCTCTTGCGCCGCGGCGAGATAATCGCGAGTGAAGTTGAGGTTCCGCGTCAGGAACCAATTAGATCCTAGATCGGATGCCTGGCCGCGCATCGTGGTGAGCGCAGACAGATGATGCGCGACGGAAATCTTCTTCGCCTTCGCGAGCTCATCGGCAGTCACACCGGACGCAGCGATCTCGTCGATGATCTGCAAGATCATCTCCTGAGTTGCGTCGCGCTTCTCCGGATCGGTCGTCGCATCGATCCCGAGAATCCCCGGATCACCCGGCGTGTAGGAATACGCGGAGATGCCGTAGACGAGCCCTGCTTCTTCACGCACGCGCCGATACAAACGCGAGCTGCGGCCATCGCCCAGGATGGTCGAGAGCAGATCGAGCGCAGGAACGTCAGGATGCGTAAGCGCGGGAATGTGCCAGGAAAGTGAAACGCGCGTCAGCTCAGTGGCGAATTCCTGATGCACTTCGCGCGTGCCGAGCTGCTTCGGTTCGGTCGGCAGATAGACGGGCTTCAACGGCCGCGCGGGATGACTTTTGAAAAACGTCTCGAGCTGCTCGCGCACCGCCTTCGTATCGACATCGCCGACCACTACGAACGTGATGTTGTTAGGCACGTAGCGGCGTTTGTAGTACGCCTGCAGATCCGCGTGCGTGATCTGATTGAAGATATCCATCAATCCGATCACGGGCAGTCGATACGGATGCGCCTGATACGCGGTCGCGAAGAGAAG
>JBJMWV010000354.1:0-3273 GCA_045809985.1 Chthoniobacterales bacterium
GGTCGCGAAGAAACACTGACTCGACATCACCTCATCCCGCGCACGCGGCACAGCAATAAAAGGAACAAACGCGACTTCGAGCGCGCTGTGGTTAGGCAGGTGGTCCGGATCTGCCGCCCCTGTCACTCACAGATTCATGCGCTGCTCAGCGAGAAGGAACTCGAGCGCGAATACAACACGATCGCGAAGCTGAAAACGCATCCGGGCTTGGCGAAGTTCGCTCAGTGGATCGCAAGCAAGCCGCGCGGCTTCCGCGTCGCGATGCAGAAGACTAACGAGCGGAAGTGATCCGCTCCGCGCCGGCGTAGATATTCATCGTCTCGCCGCGAACGAAACCCACCAGCGTCTGATTACTCTCACGCGCGAACTCGATCGCCAGCGAGGTCGGCGCTGAGATTGCCGCGACGATCGGAATCCCAGCCGCGAGCGCTTTCTGCATCATCTCGAATGAGACGCGACCACTGAGGAACAGCACACAATCGCGCAGCGGCAGTTCGTCATGCAGAAACGCGCGCCCAATCAATTTATCGAGAGCGTTGTGTCGGCCGACATCTTCGCGGAGCGCGACAAGTTCGCCTGATAGCGTGAAGAGGCCGCAGGCATGCAATCCGCCGGTGCGGTCGAAGGTCTCCTGGTTTTCGCGTAGCCGATCCGGCAGCTTCAGCAGCGTCTCGGCCGTCATCGTCGCGCTGGTAGCGATCCGCGGAAACGACTGACGAACAGCGTCGATTGTCGCTTTGCTGCACACTCCGCAGCTGGAAGAGCTGAAGACGTTGCGCGTGAGCTTGGCGGGATCGAACGCGCTTGGATCCCTCAGCGTGACGGTAACGATCTGGTCCTCGGCGGCGCTGCCGCATTGTGTGATGTCGAAAATGTCCTTCTGCGAGCGGACGAGATTTTCTGTTACGAGAAATCCTGCGGCCAGCTCGCGATCGTGGCCCGGTGTGCGCATGACAACCGCGATGCTGTGACCCTCAACGCGAATCTCCAGCGGTTCTTCGACTGCGACATTGTCCAGCTGCTCGGTGGTCGCGCCACTCTCATGACGAAAAAGTGAAAGAGAACGACTCGTCTCGCGCGTCACGGCTGTTTACCGAACGGCGGCAGGTGACTCATCTCACCTTCGGGCGGCGGCGGCTGATCGTGCGACGGCGCTGGATCGGTTGGACTCGCATGCGGTGCTGAACCATTCGTTAGGCACTCAATCCGCACGATCGCGTTGTAATCGGGAACGCCGCCACGCTTGTCGACCACACCGCGTTGGATGATCACGTTTCCTTCCGGCCAATGGACCTGGAGATTGCCGGGCGCGATCGGTGCGAGAAAGGCGCGGCCTTCGTATCTGCCAACATCATTCACGAGCGCGATCCGATCGCCCGTGCGGAGATGCAGTTGCGCAGCGTCTTCTTCGCTCATCAAGACCGCGTCGCGCGATGCACCATTGATTGGGTCGACTTCGGCATAGATCAGTGTGTTGAACTGCTTCCCGCGTCGTGTGCTGACGTGAAAACTTCCATTCGGCCGATGCAACTCCGGCAGGTCGATCGCGCGGAAATGTCCTTTGCGGTCGGCAGTCGGGAAGTTGCCGCGTTCGCACAGATGGCGACCGCCGTATTGAAACGCATCGCCGCTGTCCGCGAGGTGGCGAACGCCTCCGTAGTAGGGCACGACCTCCGCGATCTCATCGCGGATGGCCTGACCACTTTCACATCGCAGCAAGTGCGCACGCGCGGGATCAACGACTTCAGCGAGCTCGCGCAGAATCTTCCATTCCGCTTTCGCTTCGCCGACCTGCCGAGGGATTTCGGGAGAGAACATGACGCGACGTTCGGTGCTGGTTTCGGTGCCGCCGTCGTCCTGCTCGTAACGCGTTTTCGCGGGAAGCAGAATCATTTCTTCGCGCGCAGGGATGAACATCTGGTCGGTGAGGATGATGTCCTGGTGCACACGCAGCGGCACATTCGCGAGCGCGCCGCGGACATAATCCGGCTCAGGTAAAGTGCGCAGAAAATTACCGCCTAACGAGTAGAGCAGATCGAGCTCGCCGCGTTCGGCTGACTCAATCATCTCGGTTTCGGTGCGTCCAACCCAGTCAGGAACGGGAAAGCCGTAGCGCTGCGAAAGCGCAGCCGCGTTCTCCGCAGTCACTGGCTGGTACCCTGGAAAGGCGGTCGCATACGCGCCCATCTCGGCGCCTCCTTGCACGCTGGAGTGGCCGCGTATTGGCATTACGCCGTTCTTGTCGCGACCAATGTAGCCGCGGGCGAGCGCGAGATTGATGATCATCTGCACCGCGTCCGTGCCGAAGGGATGCTGCGTAATGCCCATGCTCCAGACGAACACCGCGTTCTTCGCATCGCGGATCAACTCGGCGAATTGCTGCATGCTCGCGCGCGCCAAGCCGGCCTGTTGCTCGATCGCGCTCCAATCGAGCGATGCGATTTTCGCGCAGAGTTCCGAGAACGCGGCGGTGTGCCGGTCGATGAAGCTGTAGTTGATCCAATCGTTCTCGATCAGGATCTTCATCACGCCGGAGAGGAACGCGATGTCGCCGCCTTGCGCGACGGGAAACCAGTAGTCGGCGATCTCGGTGCCGAAGAGCGCGCTCTCCACGCTCGATGGCACCCAGTATTTTTTCATTCCGGGCTCGAGATACGGATTTACGATTGCGACTCTCGTCCCGAGCTTCTTCGCGCCTTCGAGATACTTCGTCGTGACGGGCTGATCGTTCGCCGGATTCGCACCGAAGAAGACAACGAGATCGGTACCGTACCAATCCTTGTAGCTACACGTTGTCGCGGCGACGCCGATGGATTGCTTCATCGTCGCGCCGGAAGGCGAATGGCAAACGCGCGCGGCGTTGTCGATGTTGTTCGTGCCGAGGAAACGCGCCACCTTCTGCGCGACGTAGTAGACTTCATTCGTTAGGCCGCGTGAGGTGAGATAGAACGCGATCCGACGCGGATCTGCGCCGCGAATCCGTCGGGCGATGCGCTCGTAGGCTTCGCTCCAACTGATGCGATGAAATCCAGGTGCGTCCTTTTCGCGCAGCATCGGATAGGGCAAACGTCCGAGCTCGCGTAGCTCGTGGTTCGGCAGCTTTTCGAGGGACGCGATGTTTTCGAGACGCGTGATGTCGAGCGCCGGCATGGTATTGAGACGGAGCAGATGCAAACGCGTCATGCATAGATGCACGCCGTCGATCGTCCAATCGTGAAAGCCCGCGACGCCGAGCGCGCAGCCGTCGCACACGCCGCGGCTCAGGACTTTCCA
>JBJMWV010000355.1:0-3945 GCA_045809985.1 Chthoniobacterales bacterium
ATCATCGGCGCGGTTTACTTCGCGTTCGCCTTCCAGTGATCTCGTTGAGTGTGCGAGAACCGGTCTCGATGAAGTTGTTTCCGTCCACAGCGCTCGCGCTCGCAGTGCTTGCGTTTTCGTCGGTCGCGCAGGCGCAGCAGCGAATCTCCGAGGATCGCGATCTCAAGCTGCTCGATCTCGCTGCGTGGAATTGCGAGCAGCCAGGGGGCACAGCGAAAACAGGCGATGGTGTCGAGCGGAACCAGCTCAAGAACCGCGGACCGATCGATCTCGCGGGTCGCGACATTCCGAGCTTCGACACCGCGGCATTCCTAAAACACGTGAGCGGATTCGATGCGGTCACGAAGGGAAAGCGGCGCAAAGACCTCTCGCCAGGCGAGCGGCAACAACTTGAGCCGCTCGAAAAGCAGATTGTCTCGCTCACAGCTTACCTGGTTCTCGCATATGCCGGCCCGCCCGAGACGACGAACTGCGCGAGCGTTGATTTTCACGACTGGCATCTCGAGCTCTTCGAGAAGCCGCAGGATCACGCACCGGGAATAGGGGATCCGACGCCGATCATCTGCGAGATTACGCCGCGCACGCAGAACGCGATCTTCAACGCAGGCGTGAGTATCCAAAAGCTCGCCGGCTTCTTCCGTCGTCCTGATCTCGAGACAGAACCGACAATGCAACCCCCACAACGCGTCAAGATAACCGGCTACTTACTTTGGGACGACGAACACAATGGCGCGGCCGACGTCGGGACCAATGTTACGCGGATCGCACCGAGTAAGTATCATCAACCGTGGCGCGCGAGCGCGTGGGAGATTCATCCGGTTCTGAAGATCGAACGCGCTGACGGAGCGCCAACTGCTTCAGTATCAAAACCAGCGGCTTCAGCTACAGCAGGACCTCCTTCGACACCTGCTCCCACCGCCGCGCCTGCTCTGGCGACATCGGGTTCACCGCAAGAGGTGACGATCACCGAGCCGGTGAGGATAAAGATTCCGTACGGCGAGACCGTTTTGCCGCGCGGTTTGAAGTTGCCGCTCGTTTCACACAACGCGCAGACCGCGACGGTGAAATACATGAATCAAAATTACGCCGTGCCGCTGCATTCGACTGATATTCGCGAACCGTAAAACGCGCGTGAACTGATGCGAGATGTCGCTCGCGCAAGTGAATCGCAG
The DNA here is from genome assembly GCA_045809985.1 of Chthoniobacterales bacterium. Lineage (GTDB taxonomy): Bacteria > Verrucomicrobiota > Verrucomicrobiia > Chthoniobacterales > UBA10450 > JACCTI01. Next base: position 1,173 of record JBJMWV010000355.1, read on the forward strand.
ATTTCTCGCGCAATCCTTTGACGCCACAAGATACGGTGTGTTACTTACCTCCCCAGCACTATGCGTTGTCCAAAGTGCGGGTTTCGCGACGACAAGGTCATCGACTCGCGCCAGTCTCGAGATAGCTCCAGCATCCGGCGGCGACGCGTTTGTCTGCAATGCTCGTACCGCTTTACCACTTACGAAGAGATCGAGCGCAGCGAACTGCGCGTGATCAAACGCGATCGCACGCATGAGCCGTTTGAGCGACGCAAACTGGTCAGCAGTCTCGCGAAGGCGTGTGAGAAACGGTCGATCAGTCTCGTCGCGCTCGAGCAAGCGGTGGATGAAATTCAGCACGAGCTCGAGACCGGCGGACGCGAAGTGAGCTCGGAAGCGATCGGCGCGAAATGCATGGAGAAGTTGCGCGAGATCGATGAGGTCGCGTATCTGCGCTACGCCTCAGTGCACCGGCGCTTTGCCGACGTGGATCAGTTCGTCGACGAAATCCAGGCGCTCGGTCGCCGCATTAAACCCAACGCCGCGCAACGCGAGCTCTTTCCGCCGGAAACAATCCCGCATGGTAGCGTTTAAGGAAGAATTCCCATATCTGCGCTGCGATTCCGGGCAGCTTTTCGAATTTAACCAGGAATGGCTGCACGCTGCGATCAAGCGCGCGGCGGATCAGGCTGGTTATCCGAGCTGGTGGCTTACCGATCACATCACCGAGAGCATCGCGTTCTATCTGCGACTTCGGAACGACGAGCCGGTCGTGCCGTTCAGCCAGCTTTCGCAGACGGTGCGCTACGTCCTGAAAGTGATCGGCTACAAGGAGATCATCCCGTATTTCGCGCCCGCGCCGCCGCCGATCTCATTGTCGCTCCTCGAAATCGCGCAAGCTGCCGGTGATGGCTACGAGTTAGCGTTCTTCGATGGCTTGGAGAAACGAATCGCAGCGCTCGTTGAAACTGGCACTGATAGCCTGCAACTCGTGGGTCTCTCCGCCTGCGTGAAACAGCTTCGCGGCGCGAAAGCGTGGACTCGCGCCTGCGACACCTTGCGCGAGGAGATCGTCTGCTTCATACGCGAGAGACTCGGCGCGGATGAGCGCGATCACCTGCGCTGTTCCATTCGTTAGGCGCGTGACCATCTTCGAGAAAATCGCCGCGCGCGAAATCCCGGCGCGGATCGTCTACGAAGACGATGAGGTGATCGCATTTCACGACGTCGACCCGAAGGCGCCGGTTCACGTGCTCGTTGTCCCGAAGCGTGTGATCCCACGACTGTCGCAGGCATCGGAGAATGATCAGGAGGTCTTAGGTAAGCTGCTCCTGACAGCGAAGAACGTCGCCGAGAAGCTTGAGCTGACGGACGGCTATCGCGTCGTAATCAACAGCGGCCCGGATGCCGGCGAAAGCGTACCGCACCTGCACGTGCATGTCTTGGGCAAGCGGCAGCTCGCCTGGCCACCCGGCTAGCGACTACTCGTTAACCAAGGCTGCGCGGAGACGATCCAGCAACGGGATCTGCGCCGGGTTGATTTTCACCCGCGCAACTTCATCGCTGAAGAACTCGGCACGGTCGACCTCTGGAAACTCTGCCATTCTGCCGCCCCGCGGCGGCCACTCGATCGTGAAGACATTCGACTTCAGGACAAAACCATCCGGCAGATCGGCCTCGAACGCCCACGCATGGACGACTTTCCCGCCCTTCTGCTTGATCTCGCCTAACGAGATCCAGTTCTTCTCTGTCGCTGCGATCCCAAGTTCCTCCTCGAACTCAATTCGCGCCCGCGTCAGCAAATCTTCGCCGGGCGTTGCTTCGCCTTTCGGAATCGTCCACACGCCTTCATCCTTTCGCCGAAAAAACGGACCGCCGGGGTGCACGAGCAGGACTTCCAAGACGCCGGCGCGACGGAACATCAAGAGGCCTGCGCTGAGGCGACTTCGGGCTTCTGAAGACATTCCTACTTAGTAACCACGCGAACTTATCTACAGTTTAGTTCAAAGCGTAAACCTCGACGAGAGCGTTGCCTGTCGTGTTACTAAATCCGCGAACGATCGCGGTATAGTTACCCGGCGGCAACGTCCCGATGATCGCGGATTCAAAATCGTGTGGCGGTGCCAGGCCGGACGCGGCGATGCTGCTTTGCTGGGTGTCTTTCCAGTCGTCATTAGAGGCGAGCAAAGTGCCATTACCATCATGAAGCTCCAGCTTCGGGTCAGCTAGCGCGCTCGTAACCCCGAAGTCGGCCAGCGTCGGCCCGAGCGCGCGCACGACTACCTGCATATTGTGAGATTGCACGACCAGTCCCGCGATCATCACGTTATCGCCGGTCTGGACAAAACCCCGTGTAGAAATATTGGTAAGCTGCGAGCTACCACCGCCAACATCATAGACTTCTACCAGGGCGATCCCAGTGCTGTTGTGATACCCGCGCAGAATTGCCGTATACGCGCCCGGATTAAGGTTAACTAGAAGGGCCGACTCCAACTCATCCGGCGGCCGCAGAGTTGAAGGAATTGACCCGGCATTGGAGGCGTCTTGCCAGTCATCGTTACTAGCGATGATCGCGCCGGTCGAATCGTGCAACTCGAGTGTAGTATCCGGAATCACGTTCGTCAGTCCATATTGCGCCAGGGTCGGGCCGATCGCGCGGACAACGAGTTGCTTCGGACTATTGCCCGTAATCTGGAATCCCGCGATCGCGACATTATCACCGGTACCTACCGCGAGACGTGTTGAGATATTTCCAAGTACGCCGCTCGCCGTGCCGGCGGGAATTAAGTCGTAG
>JBJMWV010000356.1:0-3762 GCA_045809985.1 Chthoniobacterales bacterium
CGGACGCGCTTCGAGGCGTTGCCGCACCCACAGGCGAATCCGCGGATCCTGGATGTGCATGAACTCGGCGCCAATCGTGTCAGCATAGGTTGCCTCGAGCCTCGCGATCACCTCGCGCAGCGGCATCCGTTCGCCATTGAAGAAATTGTGCGATGAGACGGTGAGGTCGAGATCGCTCTCGCTGAAGCCCAGCTCGCCTAACGAGAGCAGCGGATTCTCCGGGCGCGCGTCCATGAGCGGATTCACGCGCGCGATGGTGTGGCCCAGCCGGCGATAGGCGTAAACAATCCGGTCGACGCGATCTGAATCGGCTGCCTCGACTGCCTCGGCGCGCTCGGGCGTCGGCGCGAGCGCAGCGGCGCCGTTGCGCAAAGGCAGATCACCCAGCTCGAACCCTTCGAAAAATGCCGACCAGCTTGAATCAAGCGCGGTCGGATCCTCTTTCCAACGGCGGTAATTCTCCTCGATCACATCGAGGTTCAGATGAGTCGCAAACGATGGACGCATGGTTGGTTCAATCTCGCGCCATCAACTGGCGCGGCAAGTTGACAGTGCGAAATCAGCTCCGTTACTTCCCCCTCGCCAATGACGTTGCGCCAGTGCCTGATGCTTTCGTTAGCCGGTCTGTTTGCGGTTGCGCCTGCGCCCGTTTTTGGGCAAGCCGATCCCGCTTCGGAGCCGGCCGTGCTCGCGGTCGCGAAGGTTCTGCCGGCGGTCGTGAACATCAACACGGAACGAGTCGTTAGGCGCCGCGTCCGCGACCCGTTTGAAGATTTCGCCGCGCAATACTTCGGGAATTTCCGCTCCAAGCCGCGCGAAATTCGTCAGACGCTGCAGAGTCTCGGCACCGGATTCATTGTCGATCCTGCCGGTTACATCGTGACCAACCAGCACGTCGTGGAGCGCGCCGCGGATCTGAAGATTGAAGTTACGCTCAGCGACGGTAAGACGTTGCCGGCGCGCTTCATTACGGGCGACGACAAGAAGGACCTCGCCTTCATCAAGATTGAGTCGAAAGAGCCGTTTCCGTTCATCGACCTAAATAACCTCTCGCCGAATCTCCTCGGACAGAGCGTGATCGTGGTTGGAAACGCGCTCGGTTACGCCAGCTCGATCAGTCGCGGCGTGCTGAGCGGATCGAAGCGCGACATCACAATCGAGCAGACCGAATACAAGAACCTGCTGCAGACTGATGCGGCGATTAATCCGGGCAACAGCGGCGGTCCGTTGATTGATCTCTCCGGCAAGCTGGTCGGCGTCAGCTCGGCGAAGATGGCGTTCACGCCGCAAGGCGTGCCGACGCAGGGTGTCGGGTTCGCGATTCCTGGGGACACCGTCCGCGACACAGTGCAGCAATTCATGAAGGTCGCGCGCAACGAGCCTGTGCCGAAGCAGCAGCCCAGCGCGGAGTCGACGCCGAGTTCCAACGCCGAGCGACTTTTCGGATTACAACTGCAAGACCTCACGTCCGATCTCACGGATGCGCTCTCCCTTGCTCCCAACAAAGGCGTTTTGGTCAGCGCGGTTGAGCCCGGCGGCCCGGCCGACAGCATTGGCGTCGAGCGCGGCTTGGTCGTCTACCGCGTTGGTCGTTACGACGTCCGCAGTGTCGCGCAGGTGGAGAAACTGCTCGCTCGCGCGCAATCCGGCACAACCGTCACCATGACGATTGGAATCATTCGCAACACCGGCACGACGCGTGTCGAAACGGTCAACCTGACGGCGCGTTGATCGTGCGAAAAATTTTCGGCAACGCCGCGGCGCGTTTGTTGTCTCAAGGAATTACCTAACCAATGATCAAGGTCGAGCACCTCACGAAACGGTACGCCGGACACACCGCAATCGATGACCTCAACTTCGAGGTCGGCAAGGGCGAGATCATGGGATTTCTCGGTCCGAACGGCGCCGGGAAAAGCACGACGATGCGCATTCTCTCGAGCTTCATGCCGCCGACCTCCGGACGCGCGAGCATCGCCGGCTTCGACATCTTCGAGCAGTCGCTCGAGGCGCGTTCGCATCTGGGTTACATGCCGGAAAACGTGCCGCTCTATAACGACATGCGCGTGACGGAATACCTCAACTACCGCGCCGCCCTCAAAGGCGTGCCGCATCGCCGCATCGCAGAGCGCGTCGGGGATGTGAAGGAATTGTGCGGACTGAAAGAGGTCGAGCGGAAGTTGATCGGCGCGCTTTCGAAAGGCTTCCGGCAGCGTGTCGGACTCGCGGATGCGCTGGTGCATGAGCCGGATCTTCTGATCCTCGATGAACCGACGAGCGGACTAGATCCGAACCAGATCCGCCAGGTCCGCGATTTGATCCGGAACCTCGGCAAGCAGCACACGATTCTGCTTTCGACTCACATCCTGCCGGAAGTAGAGATGACTTGCTCGCGCGTCATCATCATCAACAAAGGCAAGATCGAAGCGTGCGATACGCCCGAGAACTTGTTAGGCGAAATTCGCACTGCGCGTGCCGTTGTCCTGGAAGCGAAAGTCGGGGCGGAGAACGGCGCGGAGCAGTTGAAGAAAATCGCCGGCGTCCGCGATGTCACGACAGCCGCCGATGGTGAATGGCAGACATTTTCGCTCCGCGTCGAATCCGGCGCGGACGTGCGCGAAGAAGTTTTCCGCCTTGCCGCAGAGCGCCGCTGGAGCGTGCGCGAACTTTCACAACGGTGCGCCACACTCGAAGACGTCTTCGTCGAGATCACTCACGCTGATTAAGATGAGAAAGTTCTTCACCCTGCTCGGCCGCGAAGTTCGGAGCTACTTCTACTCGCCTGTCGCTTACATCGTTCTGCTCTTTTTCCTGCTGCTGAGCGGAGTCGATTTCTACTTCCAGCTTTCGTTCATGAATGGGCGGCAAGTGCCCTACACCGTCCAGGAAGCGTTCTTCAATTCGGTCTTCTTCTGGTTCGCTTTCGTCCTGATCTTCCCGCTGATCACGATGCGGCTCTTCAGTGAGGAGTTTAAGCTCGGCACGATCGAGCCATTGATGACTGCGCCGGTGCGCGACTGGGAAGTTGTCCTGGCGAAATTCTTTGGGGCGCTCGTCTTCTACTTGGTGCTCTGGATCCCGACGATCCTCTACTTCCTCATCTTCCAGTTCATCACGAAACAACCGGCGACCGGTTCGATCGGCGCATATCTCGGCTCATATCTGATGTTGCTCTTGTTAGGCATGTTTTATCTCTCGATCGGCTGTCTCGCTTCCGTCCTGACGAAGAACCAGATCATCGCGGCAATCATTTCCTTCTGCGCGATCACGCTCCATTTCTTCTCGGGTTTGCTCTCGTTCATCATCCAGGACGTCAGCTCGGCGACACGCCAATTCCTGGGCTACTTCTCCGCGATCGAGCAGATGGGCACGCTCTCGCGCGGTGAGATCGATACCCGCCCGATCGTGCTCTACGTCAGCATGACGATCGTGTTCCTCGCCCTCACGCATCAGGCGTTTCAATCGCGGAAGTGGAGGCTGTAACGATGGCAACTGACACCGCTCCCGCTCCAGTTAAAGACCAGCCGCCGCGGCAGAGCATCCATCGCGTACGCATCGGCGTGAACGTGATCGTGCAGGTCGCGCTCATCCTCTTTCTCGCGCTGATGGTGAACTACCTCGGCTTCGAGCATTACAAGCGCTGGGACCTCTCGCGCGACAAGAAGTATGAGCTGAGCGACAAGACGAAGCGTTTTCTCCAGAGCCTGAAAGGCAAGATGCGCGTGACGGTTTTCTTCGGCGGGAACAACCCGCTCAGCTCCGACG
>JBJMWV010000357.1:0-3416 GCA_045809985.1 Chthoniobacterales bacterium
CGAGCGCGCCGAGGCAGTCGATGCAGCCGATTCAGATCGCGTCGACCGGATTGTTTACGCTTATCGCCGGCTGGGCCACACCATCGCGCGCGTGAATCCGCTCATGGACGCGCGCCCTGAGAACCCGCTGGTCTCGTTAGGCGAGCTGGGCTACAGCGAGAGCGATCTCGACCTCACCGTCTCATCGCACAATTTCTTCAATGGCGAACGGATGCCGCTCCGCGAGGTGATCGCGAGGCTCGAGGCAACCTATGCTGACACGATTGGCGCCGAGTTCATGCACATCCAGGATCCGCGGATTCGCCTGTGGGTGCGGCAACGCCTCGAAGCGCGTCCGCCGAAACAGAGCGTCCCGCGCGAAGTGCAGATCGCGTTGCTGCGCGCGCTCCAGGAAGCGGAAGCGTTCGAGCTTTTCCTGCATACGAAGTACGTCGGGCAAAAGCGCTTCTCGCTGCAAGGCGCGGAAGGCTTGATGGCGATCCTCGACACCGCATTGCACAACTGTCCGCGCGTCGGCGTCGAGGAGATCTGCATGGGCATGCCGCATCGCGGCCGGCTCACCGTGCTGGCGAATTTCGTGAAGAAGTCGCTCCAGGTGATCTTCACCGAGTTCAGTACGAACTACGTGCCGGAGTTCGTCGGCGGCGACGGCGACGTGAAGTATCACCTCGGCTATCGATCCGTCCGCAAGCTGCGCAGCGGCGCGCAGGTTGAGATTCGGCTGTCAGCAAATCCTAGCCATCTCGAAGCGGTCAACCCAGTCGTCGAAGGCACGGCCCGCGCGCGGCAACGCATACGCCGCGACACGGAGCATCGGCGCAAAGTCTTGCCGCTCCTCATCCACGGCGATGCGGCGTTCGCAGGCCAGGGGATCGTAATGGAGACGCTGCAGATGTCGCAGCTGCCGGGCTACTCGACCGGCGGGACGTTGCACATCATCGTCAACAACCAGATCGGCTTCACGACCTTGCCGGAAGACGCGCGTTCATCGCAGTACGCGAGCGACGTCGCGAAAATGATCGACGCGCCCATCTTCCACGTGAACGGCGAAGATCCGCTCGCGCTCGCTTTCGTCACCGAGCTCGCACTCGACTACCGGCAGGAGTTCGGACGCGACGTGGTGACCGACATGTATTGCTACCGCCGCTACGGGCACAATGAGGGCGACGAGCCGTCGTTCACGCAGCCGGATCTTTACGAACGCATCGGCAAGCGGCCCTCGATTAGCAAGCTCTACAAGCAGCACTTGCTGGAGTCCGGCGTAATCAGCGAAGACGACGCCGCATCGTTAGAGACGGAGTTCCAGCTCCTGCTCGAGATGACGTTGCAAGAGGTCAAAGCGATCGAAGAAGAGAAGGGGAACGGCAAGGCGAAGTTCAAGGAATCGACCGCCGTCTTTCAGCCGAAGTACACTACGGACTCAATGCCGACCGCGATCAGCGCGGAGATGCTGAAGCAGATCGTCGACGGCCTGACGCGAGTGCCCGACGACTTCAACGTTCAGCCGAAGATTAAGCGCATCCTGCTCGATCATCGGCGTGATGTGTTCGAGAAAGGAGGGCCATACGACTGGGGTTATGCCGAAGCTCTGGCGTTCGGCTCGTTGTTACTCGACGGCACACCCATTCGCCTATCCGGCCAGGATGTGCGTCGCGGTACCTTCAGCCATCGGCATGCTGTCCTTTACGATGCGAAGACGGCGAAGCCTTACATTCCGCTAAAGCATCTCGCGGAGAAACAAGGCACGATCTGCGTCTACAATAGCTTCCTCTCGGAAGCGGCCGTGCTTGGTTTCGACTACGGCTACTCGCTCGACTACCCCGATATGCTCTGCCTCTGGGAAGCGCAGTTCGGCGACTTCGCGAACGGCGCGCAGCCGATTATCGACCAGTTCATCGTCTCGGCGGAATCGAAATGGCAACGGCCGAGCAGCATCGTGATGCTGCTGCCACACGGCTACGAAGGCCAGGGGCCGGAGCATTCCAGCGCACGACTCGAACGGTTCCTGCAGCTCTGCGCGGAAGACAACATCCAGGTCTGCAACCTAACGACACCCGCGCAATACTTTCATGTCCTCCGGCGGCAGAAGAAGCGCGACTTCTTGAAGCCGCTCGTGATCATGACGCCAAAGAGTCTTCTTCGCGCGGAGTTTGCCACCTCGCGTGCCGAGGATTTCACGAGCGGGAAATTCAACGAGATCATCGGCGACTCTGTCGTTGCGCCTAACGACACCAAGCGCGTCATCTTCTGCTCGGGCAAGGTCTATTACGACCTGCTGAACTATCGAAATGAGCAGAAGCGCGACGACACCGCGTTGATCCGCGTCGAGCAACTCTACCCCCTGTGCGAAGAGACGCTGACGGAACTCATCGCTGCGTACGCGAAGGACACGAAGCTCGTTTGGTGTCAGGAAGAACCGCAGAACATGGGCGCTTGGAGCTTCATCGAGCCGCGGCTGCGGAAGCTGTTCAGCCGCGACATCGCGTATGCCGGCCGGGATGCGAGCGCGAGTCCCGCAGTTGGGGCCTTAGCGTTACACAAACGCGAACAAGCGCAGCTGATCGCAGACGCCTTCGCGAAGTAGCGCCGCGGGCGCTTACTGGTACGGCGACCAGAACGCGTCGTCCGTCACGTCGGCGAGCGCGGTTCGCGTTGTATCGGGCACCTTTGGCGTTTGGCCGACGGTTTGAGGCCCGTAGTCAGTTCCGAAGACATCTTTCCCAGTGTCGTAAAGTTTGGTGCCGTGCTTCAGGTAGCCTTTCCAATCGTCGTTGCCGACTGTGTCGCCATCCTGTTTGTGGTTCTCAAGCGCATACTGATCGACCGCGGAATCGATCGATCGCAGATCGTTCAACACGCGGCTGGCCTGCGAACGCTTGCGCGCACGGAGAAATCCGGGGACCGCAACCGCCGCAAGTAGCGCAATGATCGCGACTACAACCATGATCTCGATCAGGGTGAATCCTCGTGTGCGTTGTTTGCGTCGGTTCATTGGAACTGGCTCAGTGGTAGCAGCTTTCTCGCCACGGTGTTGTTTCGTTTGTTTCTCCGCGGTGAACGCCCGGACTTTTTGAGCCTGGCGTTCGCTCCAGCGGGGTGGGTGTATTAGTTGTAAGGAGACCAGAAGGTGGGATCGGTTTCAGCAACTTCCTCGCCAGTCAGCACCTGCCGCGACTGGAGAAGGCCGTGATCCTCCGCCGCTGCGAACCCTTTGCAGCAAATTTGTCGACCCTCTTCCTTTCCTACGCATAGTAACCGCGCCCATGAGCCTCGAAGTGAAAATCCCCGCCGTTGGTGAATCGATTACCAGCGGCATCGTCTCCGTCTGGCACAAGAAGACCGGCGAGCAGGTGAAGGCGGGCGATCCGCTCTTCACTCTGGAGACGGACAAAGTTTCGACCGAAATCGTCGCGGAA